>WTHW01000235.1 GCA_011526395.1 Alphaproteobacteria bacterium | reverse complement strand
TCATAACGTCCTGCCCCCGATGGAATATGCATTATAAAATTCGTGCGAAATATGATGGGTCTCTTATGACTTGTTGTGGTGCGAAAATCAATCACTTATGACGCCGCGAAACTGAAAATCTAATTTGTGATGACCCGCTATTCAGCAATTTGCCAGCGTGGTTTACCATTTTCTATCACCAAATCCCCCTTGATAAGAGACGTGATAACCTTTGCATAGAGTGCATGTTCACATGGCAAAAGCCGTGATGCGAGGCTGGTCTCATCATCATCTTTTTCAATGGCGATATCATCTTGTGCAATAATCGGCCCATCATCTAGCCCAGCTGTCACAATATGAACGCTGACGCCATGACGGCTATCACCTGCCTCTATGGCGCGTTGATGCGTGTTAAGCCCCTTATATTTTGGCAATAAAGAGGGGTGGATATTGATTATACGCCCCTCAAAGCGAGACACAAAATCAGCCGATAACACCCTCATAAAACCAGCTAGCAAGATATAATCGACATCTGCCGCCTCTATCACCTGTGCCAGCTCTTCTTCGCTGTCTGATTTTGCTCTATCAGCATAAGAGATTAAGCGCGTCTCAAATCCGCGCTCGCTTGCAAATGCCAATCCGGCACATGGCTTATCTGCTGCAACCAATGCGATGTCACTATCAAGGCTTTTATCGTCCAACAAATCAGCGATGGACATCATATTACTGCCACGCCCTGATAGTAAGATGGCAAAGCGTAATCCCATATTATGCAAATGCCTTTTCGACATTATCCAAGATGACAGCCTCATCTTCGCGGGCAACCATTTCACCTATCATATAGGCATCTTCACCTGTCTGTTGAATGGCAGACAATGCGCTATCAGCTGTATCTGCTGAGACATAAATCAACATGCCAACGCCGCAGTTAAATGTGCGTGCTAGCTCATAATGTGACAGGTTCCCCGCGCTTTTTAGCCATTGGAACAAAGGCGGAAGAGGGCGGCTTGTCATATTTAACTTTGCCGCTAATGCGTCATCATAAACACGTGGTGGATTTTCAATCAGCCCGCCACCTGTGATATGTGCCACACCAGTAACCTTTGCCTGCTTCATGGCCGCCATAACAGCATCTGTATAAATACGAGTCGGTGCTAACAAGGCCATACCTAATGATTGGTTCGACGCAAATGGCGCAGGGTCTGATAATGATAGCCCGTTTACCTCAATGATTTTGCGCACGAGTGAAAATCCATTTGCATGAACACCAGATGATGGCAGGGCGATAATCTTATCCCCCTCATTAACCATACCTTTTGTCAAAATCTCAGAGCGTTCAACAGCGCCAACACAAAAGCCAGCTAAATCATAATCACCATCACCATAAACACCTGGCATCTCAGCTGTCTCACCGCCAATCAGCGCGCATCCTGCCTCAATACAGCCATCAGCGATACCAGCCACAATATCTTTGCCCACAGATACATCTAGCTTGCCAGTTGAAAAATAATCCAAGAAAAACAGAGGCATAGCGCCTTGCGCCAATATATCATTCGAGCACATAGCCACCAAATCAATACCAAGCGTGCGATGGTAATTCATCTGTTTTGCAATTTCTAATTTTGTACCAACACCATCTGTGCCAGATACCAAGATAGGGTCAGTATATCCTGCCGCTTTCAGATCAAACAGGCCGCCAAATCCACCTAATTCAGGATTGGCGCCTTGCCTCATTGTTCTTTTTGCCTCAGGTTTAATGGCCTCAACCAAGGCCTCTCCTGCATCAATATCTACCCCAGCATCACGATATGTTAGTCCTGTTTCATTCTTATCACTTGTCATGCTAGTCTCTTTTGATAAAGGCGTTATACTAGGTATGAATTATAACCAATATAATGTTGTGGCAACATAAAAGGGCTTATTCGATGCTTCGTATCATTAGCATAATTATATTCATCTGTTTAGCCATAAACAAACCGGCCCTTGCAGATTCAGCCTGCCGAAATCCTGTTTTTGGTCATAGCGGTATCAAAATTGATGAAAGCGCTGAAACTGCCAATGCCGCACAGCAAAAATCATTTGCTAAAGCGCACCGCGACGCTTTTTCAGTTGTCCTGAACAGGGTGCTAATTGGCGATACAGCTGATTTTGCAGAGCTGATGCCAGAAACATTTGTGGAATTGGTTCATATACGCACCGAAAATTCACTTCCCGGCCGCTATATTGCCGAGATTGATATTTGTTTCTCACCACAAGCCTTACAGGCCTTATTCATCGAAAATGACCTCCAATGGGCAGAGATTGCAAGCCCGCCTGTCTTGGTGCTACCTGTTTTCGAAGATGGGGCAGGTATCAGAGCATGGCAAAACCCACATCCATGGCTCACCCCATGGATTGCCGCGGCAGATCAGTCAAACGGTCTGATTGATTATGTGACGCTTGAAAATACTCTGCAAAATGAAAGGCAATTGCGTGCTGAAAAGCTATTTGCCGCAGACACTGATATGATTAAATCAGCCGCCGAACGGGCCAAAGCAGAGCAGGTACTATGGACAAGAGCTGTGATCTCACTTGTTGATGATGCACCTCAACTTGATATGCAGGCAAATATCTTCGATAAAAATGGCGCGCTGATTGCCCCTGTGTTGGACAGCATCATTCAGGGGGATGAGGCATTAAACACAGCTAATTTTGATGTGTTTTTAAATGATGTATTGGCTTTGATGGAAACAGGGTGGCAACAGGCAAATCTGCGCCAAGCCAATGCCGATAATCAACTTATCGCGCGCATTCTTTTCAAAGATCACCAAGATTGGATAGCCAAACAAATCGCTTTGTCTAAATTGCCAGCTATCAATCGCATTGCGACCTTATCTTTGCGCACTTCAACCAAAGATGATGATGGCAATACCGTCTCAGAGGCGATTATTTCGCTTGAAATGAATGGCTCTGTTGATGCATTACGCTATGGACTTGCACCACTTGGCCTGTCGCTTGTGACAGGCGGCGATATTGCGGTAATCAAATAATGCGTCAAATCCCTCTATCACTCACGCTGCCCTCAGAACAGGATATCAAAGCCTTTTTTGTCACAGGTGCGAACCAGCTGGCCTATAATTGGATTGAAGCATGGCCTGATTGGCCAGCCCCGTATCAGGCAGTGAATATTTACGGGCCTAAAGGATGCGGCAAGACACATCTTGGCCAGTTATTTTCAAAAAAAGCGCATGTGAAATCGCTTGATCAGTTGCGCGCCTTTCACCGTGATGACTTTACAGATTATGATGCTATCCTGCTTGATGGGGTC
>WTHW01000023.1 GCA_011526395.1 Alphaproteobacteria bacterium | reverse complement strand
ATGCTGGTGTGATCGCTTCTGCTTTGTTTGTGGCGGCTTTGTTTGTGACGACAACGGCTGTGTTGGCTTGTGTCTCATTCGCCATCTCAGCGATATAGGGCTGTTTTTTCAAAGCGGCCTTTGCCACAGAAAATGCGGTGCGGCCATTATCTTGGACATCAATCACAAGGCGATGCCCGCCTGATTGGCGCGGTGGCAAGATGAAGGCGCGCACAGGAGCGTAAGGGCCAGTCATCTCAAAGACAAGGCGGCCTGTATTGGCGGTTGGCCGGCCATAGCGATAGCTGGCAAGGCCTGTCGCATCAAGGCTGTCAGTTGGCAGGAGATTGCCAGCATCCCAATCAGCGTTCGGCACATCCAATACCACACGATAGGGATTATCAAGCAAGAATAATGAGGCGTTAATCGGATTTTGCATCTCGATAACAAGGCGTGTTGCTGGCGCGCCATCAAGCGTGACTGCGCCTGTACGCAAGCCTGTAAAGGCGTTCTCGTCTGCCCTTGCAAATGAGGTGGCGGTGATGATGAGTGCCATGATGAGGGCCGTTACATAGCGCGAAAAGCGAGGTCTTATCGTCATCATCATCATTTATAAGCCCAATGAGTTATCTTTATCACGCACCATAGAATGCCAGAAAGGCACTATATGTGAGCGCTAGATTAGCGCAAGGCCGCTTGCTTTTCCAGCCTCAATAACAAATCAGTGGTGATGATGAAAAAAGCTTGCTGAACCAATTATTTACAGGCTATTATGAATTTAGGTTTTTTGGTTTGCTCGCATGGGTAAGACACGACAATCGTGAAAGATGCAAGCAAGCCTGAATAGCAAAAAAGTGAGCAAGCTTTTGGTTTGTCTAGAGCTCAGCACTTTTTGAAAATAGAGTTTGATGCAAAAAAGTCAGGTGCATCGCGTGACGCCATTAAAAAAGGCGCCGCCACCAGACTGGCAAGAGATAGTTTAAGGATTTGGCAGTGATTTTAACCGCCAATGCAATAGAGCAAAAACAAATATCCCATCACCATTATGGCGATGGGCTAAGTTTGTTGTGTGACCAACCCTTATCCCATCCCTGCCCATCAGAACTGACGTTCATACAAAATAGCCCGCTTGCAAGCAGACGCTTGACGGCATGGGGCGTGGGATATCATTCACATGACAAAAAAATTACTGATAGATGCGCATCAACCAGAAGAAACACGCATCGCCCTTCTCAATCATAATCGCATTGAAGAATTTGATTACGAGAACAGCTTTCAAAGACAATTAAAAGGCAATGTGTATTTAGCGCGTGTGACACGTGTTGAGCCTTCATTACAAGCCGCCTTTGTTGAATATGGTGGCAACCGCCAAGGCTTTCTGGCGTTTAGTGAAATCCATCCTGATTATTACCGCATCCCTGTGGAAGACAGAGAAGAGATTGAAGCTGAACAAGCTGAAGAAGAAGGCATGGCAGAGGCCCAAGATGCCAGCGATGATGAAGCCGAGACGGAAGCAGAGGGTGATGGCAATAGCGGCAATAAGCCTGAAACATTAGGTGGTGAAGATGAGGTGGACCAGCCAAGACGCTCTCATCGTGCTTATTCAAGACGCTATAAAATCCAAGAAGTGATTGCGCGCAAACAAATCCTGCTTATTCAAGTTGTGAAAGAAGAGCGCGGGAATAAGGGTGCGGCACTGACAACTTACCTGTCGCTTGCAGGGCGTTATTGTGTGTTGATGCCAAATGCCAATCGCCGCGGCGGTGTATCACGCAAAATTGTCAATTCAGCTGACCGCAAGCGCCTGAAAGCCATCATTGAAGATTTAGACGTCCCACAAGGCATGGCCATCATTGCCAGAACAGCTGGCGCAAAACGCACCAAGACTGAGATTAAGCGTGATTATGCCTATCTTGCCAAATTATGGGATGATATTCGTACAAAAACGCTGGAATCTGAGGCACCTAGCCTTATCCATGAGGAAGGCGCGTTGGTCAAGAAAGCCATCAGAGATGTCTATACCAATGATATTGATGAGGTGATTGTGGAAGGCGAAGATGCCTATAAGCAAGCCAAAGCGCAGATGAAGATGTTGATCCCATCTCATGCGAAAAAAGTGGTGAAATATGAAGAACAGCCACATTTGTTCCAAGCACATGGTATCGAAGAACAGCTTGATTCTGTCTATAATAATGAGGTGATGTTGAAGTCTGGTGGCTATCTTGTCATCAATCAGACTGAAGCCTTAGTCGCTGTTGACGTCAATTCAGGCAAAGCGACCAAAGAGCGCAATATTGAAGAGACAGCGTTAAAGACAAATCTGGAAGCGGCAGAAGAAGTTGGGCGCCAGCTAAAGCTACGTGATTTATCTGGCCTGATTGTGATTGATTTCATTGATATGGAAGAAAATCGTAATCAACATGCCGTTGAGCGCAGACTGAAAGATGCTGTGCGCCATGATAGAGCGCGTATCCAAATGGGTAGTATCAGTCATTTTGGCTTGCTGGAAATGTCACGCCAAAGATTGCGTCCGTCTCTGGCAGAGACTGTCACGCAAGTATGTGAGCATTGCGCTGGCACAGGGCGTGTGCGCTCTGTTCATTCCTCTGCTTTGCAGATGCTTCGCATTGTTGAGCAAGAGGCAAGTGTGTGGCAAGACCGCGTTCTGACGCTGACAATGAATAGCGATATCGCGATTTATATCTTGAACCACAAACGCGCCTCTTTGAATGAGATTGAAGCGTTGTATAATATCACGATTATTATCGAAGCTGACAGGCACCTAGATGCGCTTGATTATATGATTGCTGGTAAGGTCAAGCATGCTGGGCAAGCCACACAAGCTGATAACAACAACAATCAGCGTGGCGGCAAAGGCCAGCATAAGCATAAGCAAAATCAGCAAAATAATGCTGGGGCATCTAGCTCATCATCATCAGGGCCATCTAATGAAGCACCGAGTTCTGCTGAGGCAAGTGACGGTGAGGATGGCAATGAAGATGGCAATAAGAGACGCCGCCGTGGCAGACGCGGTGGCAGACGCCGTAAAAAGCGCCAAAATGAAGATGGCATGATGGCAGATGGCGCCAATCAGGCACCAGAATCACAAGATCAAAATGCAGAAGCCGCGCCAGCTGATGGCGGCCAGCCACAAGCCACAGATGGCGATGGTGAAGAGCGCAAGCAAAAATCAAAACGTCGCAGACAGCGTGGCCGTGGCAATAAGCAAGAGGCTGTTGCGGTTGAAGCTGGCAGTGAGGGCGCAGATGCACCAACGTCACATGAAGCGATAAATCCATCAGAAGAGAGCGCGCCAGCATCTG
>WTHW01000041.1 GCA_011526395.1 Alphaproteobacteria bacterium | reverse complement strand
ACGCACCGAGAAGGCTTTGGCATCAATGGTGAAGATGACAGAGGGGCGAAGTGTGCAAGCATCATCCACAAGCTTGTTCAAAAGTGATTTAAGGCTGTGATAGCGTGATAGCGCCTGAAAGATGCCCAAGACATGAAGCGCGCTGTAATCAGCAAGCGAGGATAGCCCTTCTTTCATCATGGCAGGACCGCCCATGCCGTGCCATTCATAGCGCTTTTTTTGAGAACGCATCAAACAGGCGGCTAAATTATCGCCTGATGGCTCACCTGCTATGATAAAGGCTTTTTCGGTCATCTAGGGCGCTTCATCTTGTGTGAGTGAGATGAGCCTTATCTGATGAGCTTCACATAAATCTTCAAGCTCTGATAAAGGGATAGCTAGCAAGCAATGTTCAGCTTCGAGCGCAATGATGCGGATGCCAGATGAGACGCAAAGCGCCAATGTTTGCGCCCCAAAGACTGGCGGGTCTAGCAATTTATTCTGATTGGATTTGCTTGCTTTTAAGAATAAGGCATCGCGGCTGTCCATCAGATAATCTGCAGCACGTTTTATCATCTCATCAGTGCCTTCAGCTGCCTCTATGGCAATGATACGCTCATCTTGCAAAACCAACGCTTGCCCGACATCCAAATCACCAAGACGGGCATGTGTGGTCTTGGCGATGGCAAGGCTAGCCTGTGATGGCGCGGGGCCAATGTTATTATCATAATTGGCAGGCAATTTGTGATCAGCTAGCAGAGATGAGATTGGTATGATTTGTAAGCCAGATTGCTGCATCAGGCCAAGAATAGCGCCAAGAACAGCATCATCACCAGCCCCATGAGATTGCAGAAGTAGTTGTTTTGCCGTCTCGTCAATAATCAGGTCAGGCGTTAGCTGTGGTCGTTCCACCTTGCCAACCATGACGATATTCACAATATCCTGTGAGACAAAATGAGATATGATGGCTTCGATTTGTGTGACAACGAAATGGCGTGCATCGCAAGGCGTAAAATCAGATAAATCGCGATTATCAAGAGATATAATGCTAGGGGTTAGTCCCTTTGCCACCGCCATTTTTGCGGTCGCGATTGGCAAATCCCCTGCCCCTGCGATAATCCCAATTTGTGACATTATTTACCCTTTACCACACATAAGGGGCGTGAGCCGCCTTGCTCGATGAAATCAATCATCTCTTTGACAGCCTGATTATCGCCAAACTCTGTTTTGGCAGAGGCAAGATTATCCTGAAAGACGCCATCTTGCAGGAAGATATGATCAAAGGCTGATTTGATGAATTTAATGTCAGATTTTGCCATGCCGCGACGTTTCATGCCAATCAGGTTCAGACCTTGCAAATGGCCACGTTCACCAAACACATTGCCATAAGGGATGATATCAGCGATCACAGCAGTGAGGCCGCCAATCATCGCATTATGACCAATACGCACAAATTGATGTGCCGCAGAATAAGCGCCGAAATAAACATTATCAGACACCACGCAATGACCGCCAAGAGCGGCATTTTGAGCAAGGATAAAGTTATCACCGACAATGCAATCATGTGCCACATGAGAGGATGCCATAAACATGCCATCGTTACCGATGACAGTCTTCATATTGCCAAGCGCTGTGCCAATATGCATGGTGACATGTTCACGAATGATGTTGTTATTGCCGATAATTAGCTCTGCAGGCTCACCATCATAGCGCAAGTGCTGTGGCGCTTTGCCAAGACAGGCAAATGAGAATATCTCACAATTCTCGCCTATGGTTGTGCGCCCTTCAATCACAACATGTGCATGAATGTTACAATCTTTGGCAATTTTCACATGCGCACCAATGACACTATAGGCGCCGATTTTGACTGAACTATCAATCTCGGCAGAGGGGTCAATGATGGCTGTGGGATGAATATTGGTCATGGTAAAAACGATTTCAAATGCTAGTTATTCACGTATTATTGTGGGTCAATCATCATGGCTGAGAAGTTACATTCTGTGACTTTTTTGCCCTCAACATGCGCCTCACCAGAGAATTTCCATAATGGCCCTCTCGCTGATATCTTCTTTACCTTTAGCTCTAGCAAACAGCCCGGCAGAACGGGCTTGCGGAATTTTACGTTGTCTATGGTTGTGAAAAAGACCAATTTATCTTCTGTCTCATCACCCAATGTGGCTGATACAAGGCATGCGGCTGTTTGCGCCAATGCTTCAACAATCAGAACGCCCGGCATCACTGGGTGACCCGGAAAATGGCCTGCAAAATAAGGCTCATTACTGCTGACAGCTCTGATGCCTGTTGCGCTATCATCAGCGACGATATCAACAACCTTATCAATCAATAAAAAAGGCGGGCGATGTGGCAATGCCTTCAAAACAGCGCCGTAATCCATTTCTGTGACAGTATCTGACATGATGATTTCCTTAAGGTTTCTTCTTTACTAGTTTTTTTAATGCAGCAAGTTCGCGCCAATGATCACGTGCTGGCACAGCAGGATTGCCAGCATAGGTGCCAGGTTCGGTCAGTGATTTGATCACTTTTGACGCAGAAAGAATGATTGCGCCGTCTGCAATGACCATGTGATCTTTCACACCAACCTGTCCAGCCAGTATGACATTATTTCCAATTTGTGAACTGCCAGCAATGCCAACTTGCGCCAATATGATTGTATTGCGGCCGATTGTAACATTATGTGCGATATGCACCTGATTATCTATCATCACATTACTGGCTAGGGTTGTGTTGCCAAGTACGCCGCGATCTATCGTGCAATTTGCGCCAATTTTGACGTTATCAGCGATTTCAACAAGGCCAAGATGAGGCACCATTATCGCACCAGTGGCTGTCATCTCAAAGCCGAAGCCTTGTTTACCAATGACAGAATTTGCGGCTATGGCGACGTTTTTTCCCAATTTGGCAAAGGATATGTGGCAATGTGCGCCAATATCGCACCCATCAGATATCTGGCATGATGCCTCAATCACCGCATGAGGGGCGATTTGCACATTATCACCAATTTCGACATTATCACCGATGACAGCAAAAGCGCCGATTGAAGTGTTTTTACCTATCTGAGCGGTTTTGGATATCTCTGCCTTGTCAGATATCAGATGGGTTTTATCTGTCTGATAGAGATGAGATAGCACAAGTGAAAAGGCAATACGCGGGTTTTCAGCAAGGAAAATAGAGGCGCCGCCGGGACAATCGCTTGCTAACTCTTGGGTGGTGATTATGACAGAGTCTGATAAGCCCTCATTGCCTGAAATTAAGGATTTATCCGCAATATAGCAGATGCTTCCTTTGCCAGCTTCAGAAGGCTGGGCGGCGTGGGTTATCGTCATCTCAATATCATTAAAGGGAACAAGCTTGGCAATCTGTGCCAATGAGCCAGAAGATAGAGGCTCTTTGATATTATGAAATCTTGTGTCAATTGCCATGAAACCGTCCCTCTCCTATCACCTAGAAGGGAAGCTCTCCCACCTCAATGCGCGCATTTTGGGTGCGTTCATCAAGTGTGGATAAGACTTCTTGGGTGATGTTCAGATCAGGTCTGAAAAGCAGAGATACCTCTCTGGTCATGACCATATCTAGCGCTTCGCGATTGGCAATCTCTTCGATAATGCCGACAGCAAGCATGCGCAAATTGTCTTGTGCCTGTTGGAAGGCTTGATCAAGTGAGTTACGTTTAAACTGAATCTCTCTTTGGACAGCGGCAACATCATCTTGGAAGGCTTGGACTTCTGCGTTGAAATCTGCCTCTGAGATAATGTCACGGCGTAGATTAAGCTCACGCTCACGGATAAGCAATGTGGCTTCTTTTTCTTGAAATTCGTTTGAGAATTCTGCCTTTTTCTCATCAAGCAAAACACGCACACGATTTGTGGCCGCCGCGTTACGAAGTACGAAATTCAAATCAACAAGCGCGATACGTTTTACATCAAATGATGACTGCGTGGCTGTCTCTTGCGCCATGACTGTCTGTACAGGCATGAGCGCAAGAAGAAACAATAATACAGCATGTTTGATAAGGCGCATCATTATCAGCCCTATAATCTTGTTCCGATTTTAAATTGGAAACGACGTGTTTTATCATAGCTTTGGCTGTTCACAGCATCTGCCCAGTAGAATGAGAGAGGACCGATGGCTGTATCCCATAATAGACCAACACCAACAGATGTTCTCATCGAGCTGTCATTGGCGCCTGTGACACCTGTTGGGTAATCAGTGCCCCAAACAGAGCCATAGTCGGTATAGACTGTCCATCTCATGCCGAGATCTTTGGACAGGCCAAGATCAGATACCAATTCGAATGAGCCAGAATAATAGTTATTACCACCAACACTGGCATCATTGCCTGTATCACGTGGCCCGATACCCCCGCCATCAAAGCCACGAACAGCACGACCACCAAGGAAGAAGCGTGAGCTTTGTGTAATCTTGTTGCCAAGACCATCAATCATACCACCGCGGATTTTAGCGCCGAATATGATGCTGTTGAAGTTAAACGGCTTGTAGTAACCAGCTCTGAATTCTGATTTCAAGAAGGTTGTATCACCGCCGACACCTGAATAGGTTTCTGTGATTTCCGCATTATAACCTTCACGAGGGTCAAAGCGGTTATCACGTTTATCAACCCCAATTGTGTAAGAAACAGCAGATTGGAGGAGCGTTTTGCCCTCTTCACCTGTGGTGGAGGTTGCTTTTTCAGATTTCTTGGTCGTTTTATTCTGCGCCAAAATATAGCCAAAGCGGTGATAGATATCACCGGCAGCATCAAAGCCAATACCAAGATCAAAGCCCTGACTTTTTGAGGTGTAGGTGCTTTCTTTGCGTGTATCGCTGAATAGTCCGCCTCTGGCATACATATTGCGGCCAAGGAAATATGGCTCTGTTAGGCCAAGACGAATGCTTGTTGATTTATCAGCAAGACCAACACTGAAGTCAGCTTTACGGCCTGTACCAAGGAAGTTGCGCTCGTTAATACCAAAATTAAATGAGGCTTTATCAATGGTTGAATAGCCAACACCGACCTGCAAGTCACCTGTTGATTGTTCTTCAACAGAGATTTCTGTCACTGTTTGTGTATCAGTGGAGCCGCGGAAATTGGCGACCTCAACCTTGCTGAAATAACCCAAATTGCGGATATCTTTGATTGAATTATCAAGCTTTAGCTGGTTAAAGGCATCACCTTCGACAAGTTGCAATTCGCGGCGGATAACGCGGTCCATTGTGCGGTTGTTATTCACAATCTCAATACGCTCAATATAGTTTTTGCGCGCCGCGCCAATGTTAATCGCAACATCAATCGTCGCTGTTTCAGGATTGGTTGTTATGGTTGGGGTCACATTGACGAATGAATAGCCCAAGGCACCAAGACGGTTGGTGATATTCAACAAGCCCTGTTCCATAAAGCGCACATCATACCAATCATCCACGATAAGTGGCATTTCGGCTGCTAGCTCGTCAGTATCAACGCCCTGAATTTCTGAATTAACGGTAACAATACCATTTTTATATCTGATGCCCTCTTCTAGCTCGAAAAGGACAGCGAACCCTGAACGATCTGGCAGAAGGCCTCCTTGCGCTCTAGTTACGTCGATATCAGCATAGCCACGCGTTAAGTAAAACTGGCGAAGTAAGCGCATGTCGAAATCAAGGCGCGCTTCATCATATTTGTCTGTGCGTGATAAAAAGGCCCACCATCTTTCAACTCTGCTAGAGATAACCTGACGCAAGGCTCTGTCTGAGAAGCTTTCATTTCCTGAGAATTTGATGCTTGAGATTTTGATAAGAGGCCCTTCATCAACTTCAAAGACAAGATCAACACGGTTGTTATCCAGCCTGATGATTTGCGGCTCAATCTGTGCGGCATAGCGGCCAGATAAGCGGTAAATCGCCAATAATTTTTGCGTGGCTTCAATGGCAAGCTGGTCTGTGTAAATGCGGCGTGGCTGAATGTTTAATTCGGCCAATAAGGCTTCATCTTTGAGGATTTCATTGCCCTCAATATTGATGCGGTTCACGATTGGGTTTTCAACAACAGTGATTTCAAGAGATGTATCACTCAGGCCGATTGAGACATCTTGGAATAATTTTGTGTCAAACAAGCTGTCCACAGCCTTATTCATCGTGGAGGTGCGCACATTATCGCCAATGACAATCGGCAGATAGCTTAAAATCGTGGCGGTGGAAACACGCTCATTGCCTCTAACAATAATCTCATCAATGACGGACGCATCTTGTGCCCTTGCAACTGATAGATTTGCCGTAAAAACAAGTGTTGCAAGCAATAACAATTTTACAATTTTGCGCATGAAAACGAAATTAGGCATGTTCCCGCCACTCCCCAGAAGTATCGTTGCGTTAACATTAGCCTAAAACACACTGCTAAGGCAAAGAGGAAACAGTATTTTTTACGCTTAAATAGCTATTTTACGGGCAAAATTTTGGAATCAGGGATGAGTAGCTATCATAGAAGATTAAAAGGATCATAGCGCTCATTAAAAAGGCTGAACCGCCGCGCAAAAGTGCGGATTGGATTTTATCTGAAAGTGGTTTGCGTAAAATAGCCTCAACACCAAATAGCATCAAATGACCGCCATCAAGTGCAGGAATAGGTAGAAGATTTACGATGCCCAAATTCAAAGAGATAACAGCTGCCCAAAAGACAAAAGCAACCCAGCCAGCACGCGCGGCATCACCGCTTATTTTTGCGATTTTCACAGGGCCGCCAATCTCGCCTCTATTCATATTGCCTGTGACCATGCGTGTGATGCCACGAAGCATGGCATAGGTGAAGGTGACAGAATCTGATACGCCTTGCATGATGCTTTGTGTAAGGCCAAGCTTTTTCATCTCGCCTTGCACAGAATAAACGCCAAGAAATCCGTAGGTTAACCTCATCTCTTCAGAACATCTTTGTTCAGGTGTCACATCCAAAAAGACAGTCTTGCCATCACGTTCAACGGTGAAGAGAAGCTGGCGATTTGGGTTTTCTGCAACAAAGCCTTTGAGATCAGAGAAATCTGAAATCTCGTTATCATCCACATAGGTGATGATATCCCCTGCTTGCAGGCCTGCGATTTGGGCTGGTGAGTCTGGTGCGACATCACCGACGACAGGTGCCATGACCACCTTGCCAACTGACATGTAGATGAAGGCAAATAGCAAAATGCCTGTGATGATATTGGTCGCTGGCCCTGCGGCAACAATCGCGATTCTAGCGCCAAGGCTGGCAGAGGCAAAACTGCCTTTGATTTTGCGAGAGGCTTCACTTGTCATGCTAGCGGCATTTTCATCGCCGCGCATTTTGACATAGCCCCCAAGAGGAAGCGCTGCAATGCGCCATCTTGTGCCGTTTTTATCAATCCAATGATATAGCTCTGGGCCAAAGCCAACAGAGAACACATCGACAATCACGCCATTTTTTCGCGCAAGATAATAATGGCCAAATTCATGAATGAATACGATCGGCGTCAGCATAGCCAACAGCGCCATGATATTCACCAATACACCAAATTGTTCCATGATTATCTGTTATCCGCGTTTATAATTTCGTGTTGATATATGAACGAGATATCTCGCGTGCTTGTGCATCAAGGGCGAAGATAGCGCCCATATCTGATACATCTGCTGATATATCTTGAGAGAGGCAAGATTCAACCACTTTTGCAATATCAGTGAAGGCGATTTTGTCTGATAAAAAAGCCTCAACCGCGACCTCATTTGCCGCATTAAGCGCGATGGCATAAGACGGAGCCTCGTCAATCACTTGCTTTGCCAAATAGTAGCAAGGGTATTTATCCCTATCAATATCCATGAAAGTGAGCTGGCCAATGCTAAGCAAATCAAGTGGCTTTGTGCCTGTTTCGATGCGTGTCTCAAGCCCCAAAGCAAAGCCAAGAGGTAGTTTCATATCAGCTGTTGCCATGTGAGAGATGACAGACCCATCTTGGAAATCAACCAAGCCATGAACAAGGCTTTGAGGGTGTATGATGGCGGTTAGCTCTGTGCTTGTGGCGGCAAATAGATGAGCTGCCTCAAGCAATTCAAGGCCTTTATTCATCATAGTTGCTGAATCAATGGATACTTTTGCCCCCATCACCCAATTTGGATGTGCCAACGCATCAGCCTTTGTCATTTGGGATAAGAGGCTTGTATCAGTATGCAAGAACGGGCCACCTGATGCGGTCAGAGTGATGGTGCGCACCTTGTCACGCTCTTGACCCATAAGGCATTGAAAAATTGCATTATGTTCTGAATCAACAGGAATGATTTTGGCGCCTGTCTGTTGCAGTCTTGGCATGATGAGATGGCCAGCTGAGACAAGAGATTCTTTATTGGCAAGCGCGATGACCTGCCCTGCTTCGACAGCGGCAAAGACAGATGGCAAGCCAGCCATGCCGACAATCGCGCCCACAACCAAATCAACAGACATTTTCGCCAATAGCTCATGTGCATCATCGCCGATGAGAAGCTCTGTGCCATGTTTGGCGCAGATATCAGGCAAGAGGCTGTCTTTTGATAAAGATGAAATGCTGGCAAATTGTGGCTGGAATTCAGAGATGATTTGCGCAAACTTCTCTTCGTTTTTATGGGCTGATACGCCGAACAGCGTTGCTTTATCAGCATGTGTGCGCATCAATGCCAACATATTGTCACCAATGGTGCCCGTTGCGCCGAGAATGGTGACTGTGCGCTTGGTCATCTCTAAAAGCCCCTAAATAGCATGAGCGCCGCAATAAGAGGCATGACAAGAAGATAGCCATCAAATCTGTCAAGAAAGCCGCCATGACCTGGAATGATCGAGCCGCTATCTTTGATACCAATGCGTCTTTTGAAATGGCTTTCAGATAAATCACCAATTTGTGATAGGACGCCAATGATAAGGCCAGATATGACAGCATGTGCGCTAAGGGCGGTGATATAGAATGATAGCAGGCTTGCGACAATCATAGCGCTTGCAAGGCCGCCAAGTGCGCCTGATATTGTTTTGCCCGGACTGATGGCTGGTGCCAATTTAGGCCCGCCAATGATACGACCGACGATATAGGCGCCCACATCGCAAGAGATGATGATGCAAGCTACAGAGACAAGCAGGCCAACAGTATTATCAGCTGTGACAAGTAGTGCCATTGAGGCAAGGCATAGCATAACTAGCGATGCAAAGACGGCGACAAAACCGCCTTTTGATCTGAATGTGACCACCGCACTAACCATGATGCCTGCCGCCGCCATTGCCAGAAATGCTGACGGGAAATAGAGATAGGCGGCGCCTGATAAGAATGTGGCGATAAATAAGAGTGATAGCGCGCGCTTGGCTGATTGGTTTTCAGACAAAATACCTGCCAGCTCAACACAAATAAGCGCCAGTAAAATAAGGACGATAATGGCAAAATAAGGTTGGCCCAAAAAAGCGGCCAATATAAGGGGCATAAAATAGAAAGCCCCTTTAACACGTTCAAAAAAATCAGACAAAATCTTTCACCATTTACGCTTTTTGTGGTGTGTTTGCGATGACGCTATCACCACCAAAACGCCTGTCACGGCCTTCGTAATCTTGCACAGCATAATCGAGATCTTCTGCTGAAAAATCTGGCCAGAATTTATCTGAGAAATGCAATTCAGCATAAGCGCAATCCCAAAGAAGGAAGTTTGACAATCTTTGCTCGCCACCGGTGCGAATAAGCAAGTCTACTTTGGGTAAAGGATTTGTTTGCATAGCCGCTTTGACATCATCCACTGAGATATCGTCTAGATTGAGTGCCTGAAGTTTCTTTACAGCTGAGACGATATCTTGCTGACCACCATAATTGATGGCAATGGACAGGTTAAGGCCTGTATTGCTGGCTGTTCTGGCTATCGCATCTTGAAATAACTCGCGCAATTCAGGCTCAAACGCGCTGAGATCGCCAATGATGCGCAATTTAATATTATCTTTGATAAGCGTCTCTAGATCTTGCATCAAATAGCGCTTCATCAATTTGAGAAGGCCATCAACTTCAAATTTTGGACGACGCCAATTTTCAGAGGAAAAGGCAAAAACAGTTAAGAATGACACACCCATTTCATGTGCTTTTTTGGATATGTTTTTAAGGGTATAACTGCCTTTGGAGTGTCCCTGCAACACATCAAATCGGCGCTGTCTTGCCCAACGCCGATTTCCATCCATAATGATAGCAACATGATGCGGTATCATCGATAAGCCTATCGTTAAACTTGTGTGATATCTTTTTCTTTTTCAGCAAGCATGGCGTCAATTTTGCTGATAAAGCCGTCTGTTACTTTTTGGATATCTGCTTCAAAACCATGACGTTCATCCTCTGAAATGGCAGATGCTTTTTCATCTTTACGAACAACTTCAATCGCATCACGGCGAATATTGCGGACAGCCACACGTGCGGCTTCGGCATATTTACCTGCGACTTTTACAAGCTCTTTGCGTCTATCTTCTGAGAGGTCAGGCACTGCCACTCTGATAACATTGCCTTCTGCCATTGGGTTCAGGCCAAGACCTGACTCGCGAATGGCTTTTTCTGTTGCGGCAACAAGCCCGGCATCCCACACAGACACGGTAAGCATACGCGGCTCTGGCACAGAGATGTTTGAGACTTGGTTCAATGGCATACGTGAGCCGTAAGCATCAACGGTTACAGGCTCTAGCATCGCTGTTGTTGCGCGGCCAGCACGCAAGCCAGCTAGTTCAGTCTCATAGTTTGAAACTGAGGCTTCCATACGGCGATTTACATCTTGCATGTCTAGATTTGACATTTCATGAACTCCATTAATGAATAATTTTAATCATCTTTAACAATGGTATAGGCGCCATCATGCTTTAGCACAGCATCAAATCCGCCCCGCCCCGTAATGGAAAAGACCAAAATGGGGATATTATTTTCGCGTGCCAGTGATATGGCAGACGCATCCATCACACGCAAATCGCGGGATAACACTTCCATATAGTTGAGTGTATCATAGCGTTTTGCATCTTTATTTTTTTCAGGATCTGAATCATAGACACAATCAAC
>WTHW01000022.1 GCA_011526395.1 Alphaproteobacteria bacterium | reverse complement strand
TGGCGGGGACGGCACGTTCCTGACCCTTGAAGATGACCATCTTGTTAAGACGCTTGTTGATATTGACAATTATTTTGAGGGGCCTCTCAAACAAAGAGGGATCAGGTTCGCCAAATGTGATCTATCAAGCGGTGAGCCGCACATCTTCAAAAAAGATGAATTTGATTTGATTGCAATGAACCATCTCATTGAACATATCTGGCATATTGAAACCTTAATGGCACAGATAAAAAACATGCTAAAGCCCGGCGGCTATATATACATCCGAACACCTGATATTGAAAAAGTGGGCATGACATTTTTCAATGATTACACACATGTCAGGCCATTTTCCAAAGCAGGCTTAAAGCATTTATTTTCAGTGCATGGCTTTGCGTTAGTGCATATGCAAAACACAAATAATCGCTTCCTACAGCTTGCAGATTACCCTGGCATCAATTTTCAAAATTATGGCAAAGAAATCGAAGCGCTTTTCAAAGCTGTATAGCTTTGCGCAAAGCCGCTCATTACGCTTCAAACAAATGACCTGCATTATCAGGGCAGTCTTGTAATCCTGCTAGCCTCATAAGATGCCAGATGAAAACCTGATTTGAAGATAAGACAGGTTTTTGCAACGCCCTCTCAGCTTTTGCGATAATTGGTAGGGCGCGCAAACTTGTGCAGGACACAAATACAGCATCACAGTCTGCCTGTTGCCCAACAGATATGACAGCCTCATAAATTGACTGACTTGAAATGCGCGCCACTTTGAAATCATCTGATTGATTAAATGTTGCGATAGATGTGATCTCATAGCCAGCATCTTGCAAATTATCTTGCATTGCTTGCGTCACCGGAACAGCATATGGCGTCAATAATGCCAGTCTTTTTATCCCCAATTTTGCCAAGGCGGCTTTACAGGCCGTGATGGGGTTTGTGATCCTTGCATCAGGGTGAATGGTTTTTATCAGCCGCTCAACCTCTGCTTCTCCAATCATTGTGGCACCTGACGTACAGCCATATCCAATCGCATCAAATGCAAAGCGGCTTGGCAACAGGCTGGCAGCTTGTGGCAACTCTAGTGACATTTGCCGCAAGCTATCTTCATTTACCTCAGTATCATTGGGAATGCGGCTGTGATAAAGCGCGATTTGGCTTGCCGCGCCATGTGGGTGTATTAATTGCGCTGCCTCATGTTCAATCGTCTGGTCACTTTGCAAAATAATCATCCCAAGCCGGGCAGTGGTTCCCAGCCCGTCATCTGATGAAAATGGCAATGTTTCAATATGTGGTGATACAGGCATGTTGCCCTCACAACGATGTTGATAGTGCTATAGCTACTAAGATGATGACATATCAAATCAGCGCCAGCAAATATTTGTTAAAGCCGCCTTATTTTTCTTACCATTAAAGGCTTGGCAAAATAGAGATTTTTGTTCCATCCTATTCATCTATCAAAGGTCTTAGATAAAAGGCGATCATCGCAATGGCTGACAATTTTGAGATGCGATTACAAGATATCAGGCGCACGCTTCACCAGATGCCTGAATTGGGTTTTGAGGAGATTGAGACAAAAGCGTTCATCGCCTCTTATTTGCGTGATTTAGGCCTTGATGTTTATGATGATGGATGCGGTGTGATTGCCACACTTGGTGCTGGCGGCGGCAATCGCGCTATCGCTTTTCGTGCTGACATGGATGGCCTGCCTATCACTGAGACAAGCACACATGATTATATATCCAAGCAGTCTGGCAAAATGCATGCATGTGGGCATGATGGTCATATGACCATGTTGCTTGGCGCGGCAGAGTTGCTTGCTAAGAATCCTGATTTTGATGGCAAGATTGTTTTTATATTCCAGCCGAACGAAGAAAATGGTCTTGGCGCCAAGGCGATGCTTGCCGAAGGGTTGTTTGATAAATTCAAAGTAGATGAAATCTACGCCATTCATAATCTGCCAAACAGGCCGCTTGGCGAGGTTTCAACGAAGGTCGGTCAAATCTGCGCCAGTGAAAGCCTTTTTGAAATCACCATCACAGGGCAAGGTGGTCATGCCGCGATGCCTCATTTGGGCGTTGATGCCATCACTGTTGGCGCAGAAATCGTCACAAGCCTTCAGACTATCGCCTCTCGCAAAATGCCGCCATCTTCGAGTGTTGTTGTCTCTGTTACCGAATTTATCACAGATGGGATGCGCAATGTGCTAGCTGGTACAGCCACTATCAAAGGTGATGTCAGATGCCGCCTTCCTGAACATCGCGCAGAGGTCGAACAGTATATGCGGCAGATCGTCAATGGCATTGCAAGCGCCCATCAAGTCGAAGTCAACACAAGCTTCAATACAGAATTTATCGAGGTGATAAATGCAACTGAGCCAGTGGATGCAGTCATAAACACAGCCGCAACGCTTGACTTGCCAGCCATTGGTAATTGTGATGCCATGAATTTTTCAGAAGATTTTGCACATTTCTCAAATGAAGTAAAGGGCTGTTTTATCCTGATGGGAAATGGACAGGATGGCCCTCATGCCAAACCGCTTCATGCCTCTGATTATGATTTTAATGATGCGCTGCTGCCTATTGGGGCACAATTTTGGGCAGAGCTTGCAAAACAACAATTACCAAACAGACAAGATAAAAAAGGGTGAAAAAGATGGGTGATTTTGAATTCTCAGAATTTCAATCAGCAACATTAGGACATGTTCATCGCAATCAGCCGTCGCAAGGCGCCTATGCAAAAATCTTGTCGAAATCAGATTTTGATACAGCCTATCATGAAATCACATCATGGCAGGGCTACCAGCCCACACCCCTATACCAACTTGATGATATCGCCAATGCCATATCTGTTGATAAGATTTTTTACAAAGATGAAGCGCCTCGTTTTGGTCTTGCCAGCTTTAAGGCGCTTGGCGGCGCATATGCCGCTATCAGGGTTTTGCAAAAACAGATTGAAAAACAAACAGGCCAATCGATCAGCATGGCAGATATCAGGGACGGCAAATATCAAACAGAATGCGCAAATATCACATTAGTATCTGCAACCGATGGCAATCATGGCAGGTCCTTATCTTGGGGGTGCCAGCGTTATGGCGCGCCTTGCCGTATCTATATTCATGCAGAGGTCAGCGAAGAGCGCGCAGAGATTATGCGCGGCTTTGGTGCCGATGTTATTCGCATTACAGGTGATTATGATGAATCGGTCAGGCTCGCCAAAGAGGAAGCAGAGGCAAATGGCTGGCATGTTGTCTCAGACACATCATGGCCTGGCTATAGCGAGCCACCGCGCGATGTGATGGCAGGTTATGGCGTGATGGTCTCTGAGATTAATTATGAACTTGATGATGCTCCCACACATGTGTTTGTACAAGGCGGTGTTGGCGGCCTTGCGGCAGGTGTCGCCGCCGCACTTCGTCATTATTGGCAAGATGCTAGCCCCAGAGTGGTGATTGTTGAGCCAGAATATGCTGATTGTCTGTATCAAAGTGCCAAAAAAGGGGACGCTGTCACAGTTAATATTGAAACAGAAAGCATCATGGCTGGCCTATCTTGCGGTGAGCCATCACAGATGGCGTGGGATATCATCGTCGAAGAAGCAACAGATTATATCACCATACCAGATAATTTGGTGCCGCCCATGATGCGCATGCTTGCCTGCCCTGCTGGCACAGATGCGCCTATCCAAGCAGGAGAGAGTGCCGTCGCAGGACTATGTGCCGCAATTGTTGCGCGCCATGATAAAACGCTAAGTGCCAAATTAGGCCTAGATGCCTCATCTCGTATTTTGATCATTGGCTCAGAAGGTATCACAGACCAGCATATCTATAATCAGGTGATGCGAGGTGAGCTATGATTTCAAGAGGCTTTGATAACGCAGAATGTGAAGCGCGGACCAAAAGAGCACAGGAAAAACTAGCAAGCCAAGACCTCGCTGGCCTGCTTCTTATGACAGAGCCAGATATTCGCTATTTCACCGGCTTTCATACTTTGTTCTGGCAAAGCCCAACAAGACCATGGTTCTTATTTGTGCCACAGACAGGAAAGCCCATCGCCATTATCCCAGAGATTGGCGCCGCGCTTATGGCACAAAGCTGGATTGATGATATTCGTTGTTGGAGTGCGCCTACGCCAGATGATGATGGCTTATCCTTATTGTATGATCTGCTATCACCGATTGAGGCGAGGGGACAAAAAATTGGCATGCTAAAAGGGCATGAGACTTCTCTTAGAATGCCATTACAAGATTTTGAAACACTCTGCGCTAGATTGCCAAATCTCATACTTGAAGATGCTACTGAAATTGTGCGCTCATTGCGTGTTGTCAAAACACCAGCTGAGATTGAAAAATTGCGCCATATCTGCGCTATTGGATCTGCGAGTTTTGCTGATGTGCCAAATTTCATTGAAAAGGGCATGCCTCTTGAGGAAGTCTTTCGCCAGTTTCGCATCACTGCATTGGGGCATGGCGCAGATGATGTGCCTTACTTGGTGGGCGCGGCAGGGCAAGGCGGCTACGTTGATGTGATATCACCTCCTAGCAGGCGTCCTTTGCAAGATGGTGATATTTTAATGCTTGATACAGGCGCCACATGGGATGGCTATTTCTGTGACTTTGATCGCAATTTTGCCATTGGCTCTGCTGATGATGAGGCAAAACGTGCTTATGATGTGTTATGGCAGGCCACACAAGCAGGGCTAGAAGCCGCCAAGCCAGGCAATAGCTGTGCTGATCTCTTTCATGCGATGGCAAAAATCACCAAACAGATAGATCCCACCGGCGGTGATATTGGGCGTTTTGGTCATGGGCTTGGCATGCAATTAACTGAACAGCCCTCACATGCCGCCTTTGATCATCGCATCATTGAGCAAGGCATGGTGCTAACGCTTGAACCATCACTTAGTTATGGAAATGGTCATATGATGGTGCATGAGGAAAATATCCTTATCACAGATACAGGTGCTGAATTATTAACAACGCGCGCCTCTGAAACATTGCCTATTATTTGTACATAGCCTCGGAGGGTGCCTTCATGGCCGATATCACAGTCACCAATATTGATGAAGCGCTATGGCACACACATACGCCTGAAGAGATCGCTGCCGGTGCCTCACAAGATTTGCGCTATTGTTTCCTTGTTGATAAAGCGCTTCAAAATAGTCATGGGCTATCTCTTGGCTGTTTGATTTTACCAGCTGGCGCAGAATTACCACCTCACACGCACCAGCCCCAAGAAGCCTACTTCATCAAAAAAGGAACAGGCCAGCTCCATCTACCAGATGGCACAAAGCGCGATGTCAGAGAAAATGACGCTGTCTATATTCCAGAAAATGAACGACATGGCCTTGTGAACACAAGCGATGAGCCGCTGGAGTTAATTTGGATTTTCCCAACTGACAGCTTTGCTGATGTAACCTATCATTATGAAGATAGCGCTAGCCAAAGCGACTAATCAAATTGCGCGACCACCTCAGACCATAATGATGAGATGATATCGCTGGCCTCATCATCACGGGCAAGGCGTGCTGATTGTCCTGCCCATGCTTGCATCATATCAATATTATTCTCTGCACTTGCTTTTGAACGCATGCCAGCTGTCAAAGCGCGCTGGATGGGATAGGGGGCAGGGTCCGGCGCATCAGGTTTTTGGATCTCAGCCAGATATTTATTCTTGATGGCGCGCCCTAACTTTCCTGAATAGGCTCTTGTTGTCACCGTATCTTCTGGCAAGGCTGTTGCAATAGCATCTGCCCATGCAGGCGCAATGTCAGCTTCAGGCGCGCGCAGTAAGCCTGTGCCAATTTGCACAGCAGAGGCGCCAAGCATAATCGCCGCCGCAATACTTCTTTTATCTGCAATCCCGCCTGTGGCAATCAGCGGGATAGATACAGCATCTGCCACAGCTGGTATCAATGACATCAGCCCCACAGATTCGCCAGCTGGCGTTAAAAAATTACCGCGATGACCACCTGCCTCATGCCCCTGAACAATCAGTGCATCTGCCCCTGCTTCTTCTGCCGCCACTGCCTCTGTCACAGACGTGACTGTGGCAAACCAGCGAATGTCATTTTGCTTCATTTGCTGGACCATATCCTCATCATACAGCCCCATGATAGAAGATATCACTGTTGGCCTTGCCGCTAGCATGGCTTGGCATTGGGCATCAAATGATAATAAGGGCGCATCACCTGCATCTCTTGCAACATCAGGCCCAAAGCCAGATAAAAAAGCGCGCATTTGCTCTTCTTGTCTTTTGTTGCGCGCTGGTGCTGGCTCTTCTATCCAATTATTCAGCATAAAAGCGCCATTGCTCATATCTCTGAATTGGCTTGCCCAATCATGGATTTGACCATCATCCATCAATAACGCACCACATGCACCCATACCGCCTGCATTACTTACCGCGCTGGCAAGACCAACAGGGCAAGCACCTGCCATTGGCGCCATGATGATCGGCACGTCTAGCCCGTAGCTGGCACAAAATTCTGTTGTGTGTTTCAACAGGCTCATAGCGCGTGCCTTATGCTGTAAGTCGCGATTTATGCCACGTAATATGATCTTCAATAAAGCTGGTCACAAAATAATAGCTATGATCATACCCCTCTTGCAGACGCATTTCCAATTCGACACCAGCTTTTTGCGCGGCGCTTTGTAATAAGTCTGGCTTTAACTGCGCCTCTAAAAAGGGGTCAGCCTTTCCAACATCAACAAGGATATCACCATCCCAGCCATTGCTGACCAAAAGCTCACAAGCATCATAGGCTGCCCACTCGCTCTCATCATCTCCCAAATAGGCGTGAAAAATATCACGTCCCCATGGCACTTTTGTCGGCGCAACAATAGGGGCAAAGGCAGAGACACTCTTGAAACTATCAGGGTATCTCATAGCCAATGTTAACGCACCATGTCCGCCCATCGAATGTCCTGTAATGCCAGCTTTACCGCCCGTGACAGGGGCAATCTTTGGCACGAATGCTGTTAATTCATCAATGATATAGCTGTCCATTTTATAATGGTCTGCCCATGGCGCTTTGGTGGCTGTCATGTAAAAGCCAGCCCCCTTGCCAAGTGCATAAGAGTCATCATCTGCCACATCATCTCCGCGTGGTGAGGTATCAGGGAACACAAGAATCATGCCATGCTTTGCGGCAAATTGCTGTGCGCCTGCTTTGGTGGCGGCATTTTCCCATGTGCATGTCAGGCCAGATAGAAAATATAAAACAGGAAACGGGCCCTCTCCCTCTGGGATAAAGGTCGCAAATTCCATATCAACACCTAGCACCTCACTGCTATGGCGCCATACATCATGCGCACCGCCAAACAGCTTTGCACTTGCTATTTTTTCCATGATAATCCCCGCTCTAGAATTTGATGACAGCGCGAATTGATTTGCCGTCATGCATTAAATCAAAAGCTTCGTTGATTTTCTCTAGCGGCAATGTATGTGTGATCATTGGGTCAATTTCAATCTGACCATCCATATACCAATCAACATATTTTGGCACATCTGTGCGCCCTCTTGCGCCGCCAAAGGCTGTGCCACGCCATGAACGACCTGTGACAAGCTGGAACGGGCGTGTTGATATCTCTTGGCCAGAGCCAGCAACGCCAATAATGATGCTCTCACCCCATCCTTTATGGGCAGATTCCAATGCAACGCGCATCACATCTGTATTGCCAATACATTCAAATGTATAATCAGCGCCGCCGCCTGTGACCTCAACCAAATGGGCTGTTAAATCACCGTCAACTTTTGATGGGTTCACAAAATCAGTCATCCCGAAACGCTCACCCCATTCTTGTTTGTCATCATTCAAATCAACACCGACAATTTGGCTAGCGCCAATCATCTTCAGCCCTTGAATAACATTCAAGCCAATACCGCCAAGGCCAAACACAATCGCACGCGATCCTGCTTCAACTTTGGCAGTATTGATAACAGCGCCAATGCCTGTTGTGACACCACAGCCGATATAACAGACTGATTCAAAAGGAGCGTCCTTGTTAATTTTGGCAAGTGCAATTTCAGGCACCACAGTATGGTTCGCAAAGGTCGATGTGCCCATATAATGATAAATCGGCTGCCCTTTATACGAAAATCTTGTTGTGCCATCTGGCATTAAGCCTTGCCCTTGTGTTGAGCGGATGGACTGGCACAGATTTGTTTTCGGGTGTAGGCAATATTCACATTCGCGGCATTCAGGTGTGTAAAGCGGGATAACATGATCGCCAACTGCCAGTGTTGTGACACCCTCACCAATTTCGCGCACAATGCCAGCACCTTCATGACCTAAGATGGCAGGGAATATCCCTTCTGGGTCAGCGCCAGAGCGTGTGAATTCATCTGTGTGACAAACACCTGTTGCGATAATCTCAACAAGCACCTCACCTTTTTTTGGCCCTTCAAGGTCAACTTCAACAATTTCAAGTGGCTTTCCAGCCTCAAAAGCAACAGCAGCGCGCGTTTTCATGACATCTCCCAAAATCATAAGGTTTCTCCGTCAACCTTATGAATGAAACAGTCATGATGGCAAGATTTTAAATATAAAATTTTAACGCTTTAAGACAGGTTTAGTCAGACAGCTTGTCTAACCCCTCATATAGAGCTTGTGGCATATCTGCTGCATCCAAATGTTGGCGCAATCTTTGGTTATAACCACCCTCAGTATTCAAAGAGTGCAATAACTCAGCCGCAGGCAATTCTTGTAAATTCGAAGCAACAAGCAAGCGTAAAAATGGCTCGCCGCGCGCCTTATCAACACCGTTCTCTGCCAGCCAATTGGCTGTATCATCTACCATCTTTGCCACAGGTGATAACACAGCTTGCGCACATAACAGGGCATTGATTTCTTGTTGGGAATTTAAAACAGTCAGCGCATTATTTTGGCCAAAAATCTCCTCAATGAGCGTCTTATCTCCCATCATTGGTATCACTGAATTGCCATTTGCAATATTGGGATATGGCAACATCATCGCCGCCGCCTTTGCTGGCATGACAAGTGCGCCCACCGCTTCAAGTGATAAATCAGCAATAAAGGATATGACAGTCTGCCCTTGCCGAAAGGATAAATCTGGCAGGATATTTGTCGCCACATCTGGCATCAGCCCAAGGAAGATAACATCACTTTTATCAATGATATCTTGGTTCTCACAGATAAGCACATTGTCATAGGCATCTGATAAAACTTTCGCATTCTGTGCATTGCGCGATGAGATAAAAATGTGATGATCATCATCTGCAATACCGTGAATGACAGCGGTTGCAATGGTCCCTGTTCCAATAACACCAATTTTCATGACACCTTCCCCTTCTTAAAATCTCGGCCTTGTTGCCTGATTATCTATGATGCTTTTGCCAATGTCACTTCGCGCATCCAGCTATATAACCCTGCACCCACCACAATCGCAGATCCTAACAAAGTCATCTTATCGACGCTCTCACCTAAAAACAAAATGCCAGCACCGACACCAAAAACAACGCGCGAAAAGCGGAACGGGCTAACAAGGGCCATATCTGCTAGCCTTATGGCGTTCGTTACGATAATGGTGCCAATACTTGCCATAATCACAAGAGCTAAAGACAAATATAACCCAGTTTCATCAGACATATGCCAGTCATTTGTGATCATCATAATCACAAAGCCAGTCAGCGTAATCGCAACCGCCCCATAAAAAGAGACAGCCAGCGTTGAGATATCAGATGGCAATATCCGCGTGCCAAAATCACGAATGGCCATGCCAAGAACGCCTATCAAGGTAAAGCTTGCAAAGATATCAAAACCAGACATGCCAGGGCGGATGATAATCAAAACGCCAATAAAGCCAGCTATCAGCGCAGATAGCCTGCGCACACCCACAGGCTCTTTTAAAAACAAGGCGCCCATCGCTGTCAGCACAAGCGGCAATGACTGCATAATGGCTGTCACGGATGATAAGGGCGCATAGGCAAGTGCGATAAACATACCCACAACACCAATCATTTCACCAACACTGCGCATGACTAGCGCATGATGGAAATAGGATTTTTGATAAAGCGGAATGCGCGCCCTCACCATCATCGCCATGAATAAAACAGACATGCCAAGACCAAGCGCAATCATCACCATACCAAGCGGCATGACGGTTGTTGCCAGCTTTAAAAACAGGTCACCTAATGTGAAGAAAAACATGCCAGCAATCATCATCATTATAGCGCGCACATTATTTGGCATTTTTAAGGCTCCTTCGGCGCTTTAACTAAAGCCCCATAACTTTGTTTGAGGGCCATAGCGATATTATGACATACTAGCGATATCATATTCTCAAGAGGTCGCAATGTCATCACAGCAAATAGGATATAAGCTTACCACAGGCACTGTTGCCGCTGATATTTTAGTCTGCGATGAAGGGCTTAGCTTTTGGGGCGGCGTTTGTCCTGATACCGCTGATATCATTGATATTCATCACCCTCAATATGGCGCAAATTTGGCTGGCAAGATTGTGATGATGCCCACGTCTCGTGGCTCATGTAGCGGCAGTGGTGTCTTGCTATCCTTATCATTATCCGGCCTCGCGCCAGCAGCGCTTATTTTCTCTCAATCAGAGGAAATTTTAGGGCTAGGCGCGCTTGTGGCAGAAAAATTATTTGATAAGCCGCTTCCCATTTTGCACCTATCTGAGGCAGCTTACGATGCTTTGCAGGACGCTGATAAAGCTATCATCACAAATGATAAAATCATCTCATCTCATTATGAAGGCAGTGTCTCAAACCATGATATATCCGCGCTTATCCTTGATGAGGGCGATAAGGCAATCCTCGCTGGCAGGGATGGCGATACCAAAAAAACAGCTTTGGAAATCATTTGCCTGATGGCGCTCTCACAAGGCGCTGATAAGCTTCTCTCTGTCACAAAGGGTCATATTGATGGCTGTATTCTTGCCCATGATGCCAATTTGATCTTTGCAGAAAAAATGCAATCACTTGGTGCGCAAGTCTCTATTCCAACAACCATCAATGCGATCTCTGTCGATAGAGAGAATTGGCCCCTGCAAAATATACCAGCTGACTTTGGCAATAAGGCAAGCAGGCTAGCAGATGCCTATGTCAAAATGGGG
>WTHW01000036.1 GCA_011526395.1 Alphaproteobacteria bacterium | reverse complement strand
GGCATTTCCCTAACACTTGCAGGGAATTCAAGAGGTTACCGCTCTGTTATTGTGATGCCGGAAACGCAAAGTCAGGAGAAAAAAGATGCTCTGCGCCTGTGCGGGGCAGATTTAAGGCTTGTGCCTGCCGTTCCCTATCGTGACCCAAATAACTATGTTCGCTACTCTGAAAGACTTGCAAATGAGTTGCGTGAAGAATTGGGCGGCGGTGTCATTTGGGCTAACCAATTTGATAACACAGCCAACAGGCAAGGCCATATTGACGGCACCGGACCTGAAATTTGGGAACAGACATCAGGCAAAATAGATGGATTTATCTGTGCTGTTGGCTCTGGTGGCACATTAGGCGGGTTATCCTTATATCTAAAAAGCCAAAATCCCGATATTCAGATTGGCCTAGCTGACCCGCATGGTTCAGCATTATATAATTATTATAAAAACGGCGAACTAAGCGCTGATGGAAACTCAATCTCTGAGGGCATTGGACAGGGACGTATCACCGCAAATTTGGAAGATGTGATTGTTGATCGCGCCTATCAAATTAGTGACGATGAAGCTCTACCAATCATTTATGACTTGATGCAGCATGAGGGGCTTTATTTAGGAGGTTCATCAGCAATAAATATTGCAGGTGCTATGAAAATGGCGAAAGACCTAGGTCCGGGTCACACCATTGTAACAATTTTATGTGATTCCGGTCAGCGTTATCAATCAAAGGTATGGAATCCTGAATTCCTTCGGTCAAAAAACCTGCCTATCCCAAGCTGGTTAGAAGGTTAGAACATGTCTCATTTGATATCAGCCACTGATTTTATCTCTGTACAAAATAATAGTAGCTACAAAATTTTTGATGCTACTTTTTTGTTGCCAAACATGAACCGTAACGCGAAAGACGAGTTTTCCGCCTGTCACATACCGCATGCACAATTTTTTGATATTGATGCCATTGCAGATAACACATCCCAATTGCCACATATGGTACCAACTGCAGAGGCATTTTCAGAAATGATGCAGGATTTGGGCATGAATAATGATGATAAAATCATTCTTTATGATAACTCCCCTTTCCTCTCATCTGCTCGAGCATGGTGGCTGTTAAGATTATTTGGCAAAGACAATGTTTTTGTCTTAGATGGCGGGCTTACCGCATACAAATTCGCAGGTGGGCAATTATCAGACGGCGATGTAAGGCAGATAGAGAAAGGTGATTTCAGATCATCAGAGGCAATGGCGCAGGTCATAACCTTCGATGATCTGCGAGACAGAATAGCATCAGATGACAATTTGCAGATTTTAGATGCACGACCAACAGCGCGATTTAACGGCACAGTGCCAGAGCCTCGCGAAGGTTTACGCTCTGGTCACATGCCAGGCGCAATCAATGTGCCAGTTACTGATTTAATTGAAAAAGATACAAATTTATTGCTAGAACCAGATAAATTAAAGGCTATTTTTGATGAAGCTGGTCTTGATTTTGACCTACCCGCGATTACGAGCTGTGGGTCGGGTGTCACAGCGGCAGGATTGACGCTAGCACTTGCTGAACTCGGCAAATATGATATCGCACTGTATGATGGGTCTTGGGCAGAATGGGGCGCCAGTGACGCCCCAATAACTTGTTTGTCTTAGTGATCCAAAATTTGGCTTAGGAACAGTTTTGTTCTGTCATTCTTTGGCTTTGTAAAGAATGTCTTTGGATCATTTTGCTCAATAATCTCGCCGCCATCCATAAAGATAACACGGTCGGCAACCTTATTTGCAAAGCCCATTTCGTGGGTTACCACCAACATTGTCATGCCTGTATCTGCCAACTCAATCATAACATCCAGAACTTCTTTAATCATTTCTGGATCTAGTGCTGAAGTTGGCTCATCAAACAACATAATCTTTGGCTGCATGCATAGCGAACGCGCAATAGCCACACGTTGTTGCTGACCACCAGATAGCTGACCTGGATATTTATTGGCCTGTTCAGGAATCTTAACACGTGTCAAATATTCCATTGCCATTTCTTCTGCTTCAGCTTTTGGCATCTTACGCACCCAAATTGGCGCCAATGTACAGTTTTCCAAAACAGTTAGGTGTGGGAACAAGTTGAAAGATTGGAAAACCATACCAACGTCCGAGCGGATAGTCTCTAGGTTTTTCAGATCACTTGTAAGCTCTGTTCCATAGATGTTGATGCTGCCCTCTTGATGCACTTCCAAACGGTTGATGCAACGAATAAGAGTAGATTTACCAGAGCCTGACGGCCCACAAATCACAATACGCTCACCTTGTGCTACTTCAAGGTTAATATCCTTTAGCACATGGAACTGACCATACCATTTGTGCATGTCCTCAATCTTGACGACGATCTCAGATTTTTTTGCTGATTTAGCCATGATTACAATTCCTTATTTGTGTTCTGTGCTGAGGCGATTTTCAAGCCACAGTGAATATCGTGACATTGCAAAACAACTTACAAAGAAGAAGAGTGCAACGAATAAATATGTTTCAGTTGAAAGACCATTCCATTTTGCATCTGCGAGTGCAGCGCGGCCAATCCCGAGTGGGTCAAGCAAACCAATAACCACAACCAATGTTGTATCTTTATACAGACCGATAAAGGTGTTCACGATACCAGGTATGGAGATTTTAAGTGCTTGAGGCAAAGTCACTAGTCTTGTTGTCTGCCAGTAATTCAAGCCCATTGCTGACGCTGCTTCATACTGGCCTTTCGGAATTGCCTGAATACCGCCTCTGATAACCTCTGCGATGTAGGCTGAGGCAAAGAATGTCACCATAATCAACACACGAAGCAATAAGTTGAAGGTTGTGCCTGGTGGCAGGAAGTAATTCAACATTGTCGATGCCACAAATAGCAATGTGATAAGTGGTACACCGCGCATGAATTCAATAAATGCGATTGAAATAACACGCACTGACAAGAGGCGAGATTGTCTGCCCAGTGACAATGCAATGCCCAATGGCAAAGATGCTGCAATACCTGTTACGCCAACAATCATTGTCAACATAAAGCCACCGAATGTATTTGTACCAACTTCTGGCAAGCCTAAGATGCCGCCACAAAGTAAGAAGTAAGCTACAAACGGATAAGATGCTGAGAACCACAATACGTAACGGCGGTAAGGCACATTAGGATAAAGTAACGGTGCTACAGCAACAAATAACAAGATGAAGGCAACATTTGGACGCCATCTTTCATCATGTGGATAGAAACCATATACGAATTGGCCAATTCGTTTTGTGATAACAGCCCAACAAGCACCGCCATCAATTTCACGGCACTCTGCTCTGCTAGAAGCATCTACTACTGCGTCTAGGACGAACCAACCGGCAACATTTGTTAGCAACCAATATAAGAAGATAAAGGTTACAATTGTTAAAATAGAATTTCCGATTGAAGAAAATAAATTTGCGCGAAGCCAACCGACGGCACCAATAGTGCCTGGAGGTGGTGGAAGATCAGGGTGTGAACCTGGCGCATATGTTTGTTTATCAGCCATAAAAACCCCCTATCTATCAACCAATTTAACTGAACTGTTATACCAGTTCATACCCATTGATATGGATAATGAAATCGCAAGATACATACCCATCACCATCAACATTGTTTCAATTTCACGCCCTGTTTGGTTAAGCGTAATGCCACCTAGCGTTGCCACCAAATCCATATAACCAATAGCAATCGCCAAAGATGAGTTCTTTGTTAGATTCAAATATTGAGATGTAAGCGGTGGAATAATAACGCGGCGCGCTTGCGGTAAAATAACAAGGCTCATCACACGGCCCGGACGAAGACCAAGTGCTTCAGCTGCTTCACGTTGACCTTTGTGGATAGCAAGGATACCTGCACGTACGTTTTCTGCGATAAATGCCGCTGTATAAATTGCTAAAGCAAAAGTCAGTGCAACAAATTCTGGCAACAAGTGCATGCCACCTTTGAAATTAAATCCCTTTAGGACGGGATATTCAAATGATACTGGGCTACCTGAAGCAATAAATGCTACAAAAGGCACAAGTGCTAAGACTGCTAAATTTACCCATAGTACTGGCAACTGTTTACCAGTCTCAGACTGTAGTTTCTTCGCATAACGAGTGAAGAATACAGCGAATACAATTGCTGCAACAATCGCAAGATATAAGACTGATATGCCAACTTCAGCAATTGGCTCAGGCACATAAAAGCCACGATTTGTTAAGAATGACACGTCGCCAAGAGACAATGCCTTTTTAGGGTGAGGCAATGTGTTAATAATAATGCCATGCCACAAAAGGATGTGAAGCAAAATAGGTACGTTACGCGTAAATTCAATATACCAATAGGTAACATTGCGAGCTAGCCAGTTATTGGACAAGCGAATGATACCTAGTATTACGCCCATAATCGTAGCAAGAACGATACCAAAAATAGCCACCATGAACGTATTCAAAAGCCCAACGATAGCAGCTCTGAAATGAGATGACCTGTTTGTATACTCAATCAAAGTCTGATTAATATCGTAACCGGCTGGCTGTGATAAAAAGTCGAAACCAAAATTCTTATTTAACGCAGCGAAATTAGTCAAAAGGTTGCTTACCAGCCAACCAAATGCACCAAATACTGCAAAAATCACGAGGATTTGAATCAACACAGCGCGTGATTCTTCATGCCTCCATAGTCGTGCAAGAAAATCCACTATCTGACCTTTTTATAATGAAAGTTTAAAGCAAAAAATGAGGCGGCGCCAAACAGCACCGCCTCATCGCAATCAAAATAAGATTACTTAATTGGTGGAACGTAGAATAGACCACCGTCACGAGCAAGAGCGTTCATGCCGCGTGATAGACCTAGTGGTGTAAGGTTACGTTCGAATGATTCTTGGTAGTTACCAACCTGTGATAGGATGTTAAGTGCCCAATCGCTTGACAGACCAGCTGCTTCAGCACCCTGTAGTGGGTCAACGCCTAGTAGACGGTTGATTTCTGGGTTGTCATTCAACTTGCTTGCAAGTTCTTTCGCGTTTGCAGATGTGATACCTAACTCTTCACCAGCTTGCATTGCACGCAATGTCCAAGCAACGATGTCCGCCCAGTTATCGTCGCCTTCACGTACGACTGGACCTAGAGGCTCTTTAGATACAACTTCTGGAAGAATGACGTGTGCATCTGGGTTATCAAATGTTGCACGTGTTGCAGCTAGGCCTGAACCGTCTGTTGTGTATACGTCACAACGGCCAGCAAGGTAGCTTTCGCGAGCTTCTGCGTTTGTTTCGATTGGCACTGGCTCATATGACATGCCGTTGCCTGCGAAATATTCAGCTAGGTTCAATTCTGTTGTTGTACCTGTCTGGATACATACTGACGCACCATCTAGTTCAGATGCAGAGCTAACGCCCAATGATGCTGGCACCATAAATGCCTGACCATCATAGTAGTTAACGCCGATAAATGTCTGTGCCAAATCCACATCACGGCTGAATGTCCATGTTGTGTTACGTGACAAGATTTCACCTTCGCCAGCTGCTAGCTTTGTAAAGCGTGTCTTACCAGTTGCAGTTACGAATTCAACTTTAGTTGCGTCGCCAAGAACAGCAGCAGCAACAGCGCGGCAGAATTCAACGTCAAAACCAGTCCAATTGCCAGCGTCGTCTGGGCTAGCAAAACCTGTTAGGCCTGTGTTCACAACGCAGTTCAAGTGGCCACGTGCACGAACGTCTTCTAGTGTGCCAGCTGATGCTGATGTGGCTGCAACCACACCTGCTAGACCAGCTATAGCAGTCAAGATTTTTTTCATAGTTCCATTCCCTCAAAGAATTAATTATGCTGGTGTGATACAAAGCGTAAAAACACCCACGGTGGTTTACAATAGTTTAGTTTCCAATCTATGGAAAGCAATAATTCAAAAAAAATACTGCTTGAGACATACACAGTCAGGAGACAGTTTCCCGATGAGACACCAAAACAAGAAAAATTTAACAACCACTCTTGTGACAACAAATTTGGATGCAAAAGGCAATCACGGGATTCCTAACCCTCCGATATATCGTGCATCTACGATTTTAAGCGATAATTTGGCACAATATCGCGGAGAAGAGCCTCAAGAATATGATTATGGACGTGTTGGAACGCCCACCTCTCGAGCCTTTGAGTTAGCTGTGTGTGATATGTATGGCGCGGATGATGCGATATCCACGCCTTCTGGCTTATCTGCTATTGTGACGTCTCTGCTTGCCTTCGCCAAAGCTGGCGACAATATTCTTTTTCCAGATTCTTTATATGGCTCGTCTCGCCGATTTGTTACGAAAATGCTTGTCAATTATGGCGTTGAAGTAAGCTTTTACCCTCCGAGATGTGGCGATAATATTTCAGCCTACCTAAAACAAAATACAAAGATTTTGTATATGGAAAGCCCTGGCTCTCTGACTTTCGAGATACAAGATGTGCCGCAGATGGTAGATTTTGCCAAGTCACATAATCTGATAACGATGATCGATAATACATGGGGCACAGCGCTGCATCATAATGCCCTCGATTTAGGAGTAGATGTGGTTATTGAGGCAGCTACAAAATATATCACCGGTCACTCAGATGTGAATTTGGGCATTGCATGTGCCAGAGGGCAATTTGCGAAAAAACTGCGATTTTCGACCACAGCATTAGGTATTTGTGCTGGCCCTGAAGATTTGTATCTTGGCATTCGCGGTTTACGCACAATGAACATAAGACTGAAACAATCTGAGAAAACGGGCCTCAGCTTAGCACAATTTGTAGAAGAGCAACCAGAGACACTGCAAACACTTCACCCTGCATTACCGTCTTCACCAGACCATGAGCTCTTCAAGAGAGATTTTTCCGGATCGTGCGGTTTGTTTGGCTTTGTTTTATCACCAGAGGTGAGCCAAAACACAATAGATGCTGCGGCAAATAACCTAGAGATCTTCAAAATTGGTGCAAGTTGGGGAGGCTTTGAGAGCCTCATCACACAAGCCATTTTGAATGAAAACATGAGAGAATATCCAACTGGACTGCCAGAAGGACATCTGATGAGACTCTATGCAGGGTTGGAAGACGAGGCTGATCTATTAAATGACCTAGGACGCTTTTTCACTGCGCTTCGGTGAGCGCCCATTAGCTTTTCCTTTTGTCTTAAAATGAGCGCTTCGCTTCATGCGTCCTGAGCCAGCTGACTTACTATCTGGTTTACCACGATTTTTGTCTTTGGCTTTGGCGCTATCACCACGTTTCTTAAATGGACGCTTACCCTCGACAGGCTTTTGTTTTTTTCGTTTCTTTTTTGACGGCGTCTCAGAAGCAACTGTCACTTCATCTGTGCGCAACGGAAAATCACTATTTTGTTTAATCTTTTCGGTCTTTTTAGGTTTTTTAGTTTTTGTAAATTTACCTGACCCATACTTGCCAGCGCCCTCAACTTTAGTGTTTTTCGATGGCTTTTTAGCCTTTTTACCATTGCTTGGCTTAGCATTATCAGACTGTGTTACGCCCTGCTCTCCTCGCAAGCTAACGCCCATCAAAGCCTCAATATCACGCAAGTAAGCTTTTTCAGATCTGTCGACTAATGAAATCGCAACGCCTGACCGCCCGGCTCGTCCTGTACGGCCAATACGATGGACATAAGACTCAGCGATATTTGGCATGTCATAATTAATGACAAGTGACACATCATCAATATCAAGACCGCGACCTGCTAGGTCTGTCGCAACCAAAACAGGCACCTCACCTGATTTGAATTCCTCCATAATGTGACGTCTTTGTCCGAAAGACTTATCACCATGAAGTGATTGCGCAATTATCCCTGATTTTATCAGCTGCACCTGCACTTTATCAGCACCGCGTTTGGTACGTGTGAAAATTATCACTTTTGACCAATCTTGTTCATCAAGGATTTGACGTAACTGTGTTGGTTTTTGTGGCTTATCTACAAAAATTATCTCTTGGGTAACATTCTTTGCAGGTTGAGATTCACGGCTAACAGCAATTCGTTTCGGCGAACGCAAAAGCTCATTCGCCAATTTTTCGATGGGCTTCGGCATTGTAGCAGAAGTTAATATCGTTTGCCTTTCTGTTGGGACATTCGACATAATTTCTCTGATAGCTGGCACAAAGCCCATATCAAGCATTTGGTCAGCTTCATCAAGAACAACGTAACTTACGTCTGATAAATCTGCTGCACCTGTTTCAATATGGTCAATTAAGCGACCCGGTGTAGCAACAATCAAATTCACACCCTTGGACAAGGCACGAAGTTGCCCCTCATATCTGGCGCCGCCAACTATCAAAGCTGAGGCAAACTTCATATTTTGCCCATATTTTCTTGCATTCTCAAGGATTTGCGACGCCAACTCTCTTGTTGGGGTTAAAATCAGAACATCACATTTACCCTTTTTAGGTCGTGATTTAATGCCTGACAAAAATGTAAGTAGTGGGAGAAGAAACGCCGCTGTTTTTCCAGTGCCGGTTTGTGCAATGCCAATCGCATCATTACCTTCAAGTAGCACAGGTATCATTTCAGCTTGGATAGGCGAAGGCGCTTCATAGCCGAGTTGTTGGATCGCTCTAGCAACGGGTTTTGAGAGACCCAAATCATTAAACTTTGTCAAAATATTACTTTCTCACTTAGAGGTATATTCGGCCATCATCCTAGTTCGATGTTACTGCCATTTCTTTTTTGCGACGTGGTCGCTATCTCTTGCATCAACCCACGAGGAGCCATCCGCGGTCTCTTCTGATTTCCAGAACGGGGCATCAGTTTTCAAATAATCCATTACATAGTGCACAGCCTCGATTGAATCAGTGCGATGTGCTGATGATGCAGCAACCAAAACAATGATATCTTCTGGCAATAACCTGCCGACGCGGTGAATAACCCTCAGACCATTTAATGACCATTTCTGCACCGCTTTATCAGCAATTTTAGTGATTTGCGCCTGTGTCATGCCTTCATAATGTTCGAGGTGGAGTGCCAATAAGCTATCATTTTCATCACGCACACTGCCTAAAAACATAGAGCAAGCGCCACTAGCGCGATCTTTCAATATCTCCAATTCGTCAGCTGGTTCTATTGGACTTTCAGTAATTTTTATAAATGGTTTTGTCATGCATCATCCGCCTGTAACTGGTGGAAAAAATGCCACTTCATCACTATCACAAATTGCATCGTCAAAGGATGCAAATTCATGATTAATAGCGACTTGAATGATACGACCGCCATTTGATGCTAATTGAAAGGCTTTTTGATGGGATTGCGATTGCGCTGACAAAAATGCAACCAGCTCATTTACAGTGCTCACAGTATCAGGGCATGTAAATTCCTCTTTCGAGCAACCTGTATGATCGCGAAGCCATGCAAAATATCTAATTAACATCTGTTTATCTTCTTAAAATCAGAGCTTAATAAAGGGCAATTTAGTACCCTCTGGAGCAGAACCCAATTCATATGGTAGTTCCGCCAGTCCATCTGCGCCTGTCAGAGATGACAGAACACCAGCCCCTTTCCTTCCGTGCGGCAACATGACAGTATCGCCCTCATTTGTCAAAGCCAGTTTTACACGAATAAACTCTGCACGTTCATTCGGTTTCTTTTCAATAGCAAACCCTGTAGCCAAGGACATTGTATGAAGCGTCGTAAATACAGAATGATGCAGCTTTGCAAGTGTTGGTAAAACAAATAATTTTGTGCAGACATAGACTGCAACTGGATTACCCGGCAGGAAAAATATGGGAACATTGCCAATATGAGCGGCGCCGACGGGCCTGCCAGGCTTCATCGCTACGCGCCAAAATAACTCAACAGCCCCAATGTTAGATAAAGCATTTTTTGCATGGTCCTCTTGTCCTTGAGACGCCCCGCCAGACGATATCACCATATCGCACTCCTTGGCCAAAGAGGCATATGCCTTAGCCAAGCTATCTCGGTCATCTTTTACTATCCCGCCATCTACTACAATATGCCCTTCCTGAGCAATTAGCTGGAACAATAAAGGCCGGTTTGAATCATAAATTTGCCCCTCTTTTGGATATGCACCTTCAAGACCATCACACAGCTCATCGCCAGTTGAGATAATGCCGACACGCAATGGTGACATCACTTTGACTTGTGAGATTCCAGCGGCGGCTAACTGCGCGATATGGGGCGCAAGAAGCCGCTCCCCCTTTAGAATAATGACTTCGCCTAAAGCGAGGTTTTCCCCGGCTGGTCTGCAATTTTTGCCAGAGTTCATAACGTTGGGAAAAGTAACCATTGCACCTGATACATCGCAATATTCCTGCATCATGACGCAATCAGCACCTTCAGGCATAATGGCGCCCGTAAATATCCATAATACCTCTCCATCACCTAGAGGTTTGTTATAGGGGTGACCTGCTTTTGCTGTTCCGACGATTTCAAACTCATAATCGGGATTTGCTTGCAGGAACGCAGCAGAAACACAATAACCGTCAACAGCTGCGTTTGCAGTGGCCGGCAGATTAAGAGGGCTTGTGATATCCTCAGCCGCCACGCATCCAAACGCCTCGTTAGCACTTACTATTTTTGAGGCATTTAAACAACTAAACGTATTGTTTAGTATTTTACGTGCCTCTTCATATCTTATTTCAGATGACATTATCTCTCATCCAACTGCGATTGAAATGTTTCACGTAGAAAGGAGAAAATCGCTGTGACATCATCCCTATCAAAATAGGGCAAGTTTCCCGTTTCGATTTGTTTTATGCCCACAACGGCAATGATGTTTTTATCTGTTTGAAATAATGGTTCTGGCGATAGAGCTTCATCATAGATTTCAATCTTTGGAAACACTTCTTTTTTAAAGCCTTCAACAAGAACCCAATCACAATCATCAAGACGTGAAAGCAAATCCGACAGTTCAGGTGTTTTCTCTTCAGTCTTTTCAGTAAATAAAGCGGTGCGCTTTGCACTAGCAACTAGCACTTGACCTGCGCCGGCAGCGCGATGGCGAAAACTATCTTTACCTTCTATATCTGCATCGAAATTATGATGAGCATGTTTTAATGTAGAGATTGAAATTCCGCTTTTAACTGCTTGTTTTATAATTTTTTCTGCTAATGTTGTTTTACCAGAACCAGACCATCCCGCAAAACCAAAAATAAAAGGTTTTTTAACACTCAACGCCCAACTCCTCTAGCCGCCTGTCACATTCATGTGGCGTGACACCGCAGGTCCTGAACGCTCTCTGCTGATCTCAAAATCATGCCCTTTTGGTTTTCGTGCAATTGCCTCAATGATTGTTTTTTCTAGCTGCTCTTGGCCACCATTTCGAAGTGCGTCTGCCAAATTGGCATTGTCATCTTGCCCCAAACACATATAA
>WTHW01000143.1 GCA_011526395.1 Alphaproteobacteria bacterium | reverse complement strand
TTTTTGTCATGCTCTGCCCCTTATCCCTCATGCATTTCAAACAACTTCAAATTGAGCTTAAATCGCTTCTCAAACAGCCAAATAGAAGCAATTCGTCAATCAATGTCGTAATAACGCCAATTGCAGATATTTCTCTGACGGTTACCCAAGTCTGCCAAAAAACGTCATTCTGGCCTGTTCTGATAAGGCGATATCTGGGGCATCATTATAGGCAAGGACAACCAGAAACCGCGGCCTGTTGCCAATAGTAGGCGTCACGCGATGCATGGCATTACGCCCTCTGAATAAGACCAAAGTGCCTGGTGTCATTGTGAGCGTTTCAACCGGGGTTTTTCCATCTAAGACATCGCCAACCGCCGCAAAATTCATCTCTCCTTTATCGGCGTCTCTTACATCTTTGACATATTCAAACACCCCGCCTTCTTCGGGCGCTTGCAATAATAAGGTGATGGCAAAAGACGAATTGTCAAAATGCCAACCAAGCTCTTGGCCTTCAAAAGCATAATGGACATTGATAGATGACAGAGGATCTGCATAAGGGTAAATCGCATCCTGACCGACAACATCACAAATAAATTGTTGAAATAGGGCATCATGATAAATCTGATGAAGCGCCGAGGCGGCAGGTACCTGATCTGTGGTGATGCATCCTTTGGATGAGGTGATCTGACGATTATAAACATGATCAGCTGGCAAGTTGTCATCAGGTGGTGTCAGATACACATTATGTGTGCTGTTGGTAAAATAGGCGAGATTTTGGGCTTGTTCAGCGTCATTTACGAGGGAGGCGATGACAGGCGGCTGGATAAATTGCGGTAACAGCAACACACCTGTCTCATTCAGCTTTTGTGCTGATTTTTTGGCAAAAGGCGCATCATGGATGGGGTAGGCATCAAAATTTATAATATCTCCTATATCCCATTTCATATCACAATGCGCCTTTCGATTGTTATTCACTCTTAGTCATTAAGGTATTGCCAAGCTCATAAATGCCAAGCGCAATCTCTGATTCAAGAGGAAAAGATAAAACCCCCATGACATTATAACCAAATAACAGTGGGATAACGTAAAAACGCGCCATATAGAAAAACCAAGCCGCATATAAGGGATGGAGGCGTTCAAGCAGGAATTTCGGTGTGATAGGTTTAAAAACCCGCATCACAGGATCTGTTAATTTGACAAAGGCGCGCATGAAAAAGAAATCAGATGTTTCATGCATAAAAATTGTCATGCCAAAGCGCCCGACAAGGGTCCACATAATGGCGCCAAGGATATAATCAAAAATAAAAATATAGGTTGGGAATTCTTGCATGATGCGTTGTCCTACGTCAGTGATGAAATCATCTCTATATGAATATGTTAATCAAAAAAATGGCGGAACATCAATCTGTTCCGCCATCTTCATTTTTGAAGCTATCAGCTATGCGAGGCACAGCTGATAGCATCTCATTTTATTGGTCGTGAACAACCTTACCGCTTGGGATACGGATTTCATCAACCATCTTCTGTGTTTCAGCATCAGGTGCTTCAGTTGCCAATGAGACAACAATCATCAGAATCAAGCTGACTGGCATACCGATCATACCGAAACGTAGACCGTCAATGCCTGCCCATGGTGCCATGCCGCCGAACTGAACCATATATAGGTACCAGAAGCCGACACCGAAGCCACCAACCATACCAGCGATAGCGCCAGCGCGGTTAGCACGCTTCCACCACACGCCAAGTACGAGCGGGAAGAACAGACCAGAGTTAGCGAAACAGAACGCCCAAGCCACAGCACCCAAGATGCTTGTTAGCTTCATTGACGCCACAAACGCACCTGCACCACCGATTAGGACAAGAAGGACACGCGCCACGATCAAACGTGTCTTTGTATCAGCCTTAGGGTCGATAATCTTGTAGTAGAGGTCATGTGACAATGCGTTCGCAATCGCTAGCAATAGACCATCAGCAGTTGACATAGCAGCCGCAAGGCCACCAGCAGCTACCAAGCCAGAGATAACATATGGAAGGCCAGCCATTTCTGGTGTTGCCAACACAACGATATCGCCGCGCATGAAGAATTCATTGATCTGCAAGATGCCGTCGCCGTTACCGTCAACGATCTTTAGGAAGTTCACGCTTGACCATTGCTGGATCCACTCAAGGTTCTGCACGTCTGCAATAGACTTGCCGATGATTGAAGTAGCCACAGTTGGGTCAAGTAGAGACAACTTAGTGAAAGTCGCTAGCGCTGGTGCTGTTAGGTACAACATGCAGATAAATAGCAATGAGTAACCAACTGACTGACGAGCAGCTTTTACTGATGATGTTGTGAAGTAACGCATCAATACGTGTGGTAGTGACGCAGTACCAGCCATCATACAGATAACAAGTGTCAAGAATTTCCACTTTGCCATCAAGCTGTCAGAGGCATCGTTGATACCCACTTTCAAGGCAGCCAATTTGCCAGCAGCAGCTTGTGCTTCAGCAGTTGGCATCAATTCCTTCACGCCTAGCAAGCCTTCAAGCTCTTGTACGCGCTCAATCGCACCGAACTGTGCGAAATGTGGAATCAGGCCATAGCCCAACTTGTTTGACATCCATACAACTGGAACAACATAGGCGATAATCAAAACGATATATTGCGCCACTTGTGTCCATGTCACAGCACGCATACCACCAAGCATTGAACAGAATAGGATACCAGCAAGACCGACCCAAACACCCACTTCAAATGGAATGTTTAGCGCTCTCGCAGCAACAGTACCTGTACCGTTAATCTGCGCTGTCACATATGTGAATGATGCAACCACAAGGATCACAACAGCACAGAAACGAGCGACGTTACCGCCATAACGTGTACCAATGAAATCTGGCACAGTGTAACAGCCGAACTTACGCAAGTAAGGTGCAATAAGTGATGCCACAAGCACATAACCGCCTGTCCAACCGACAAGGAAGGCCATGTAAGGGTAACCCTTCATGTAGATACCACCAGCCATCGCGATAAATGACGCGCCTGACATCCAGTCAGCAGCTGTTGCCATACCATTATAAACAGCCGGAACTTCACGTCCCGCCACATAATATTGATTGGAGTCCATTGTACGAGACAAGACGCCAATTAAAGCATAAATAGCAACTGTAAAAGCCACAAAAAGCCAGCCGATGACTGTGTTTGATACACCAGCAGCTTCAAGAATAGCCATTAAAATAACGAATCCTAGGAACCCGAGTGTATAAAGACCATACACACGACCTAGATTTTGGACAAATCCACCTTCTAGTTTAATCATTCTAGCCCCCTAGTCTTCGCCAAAGCCATGTTCTTCATCGATTTTGTTTTGACGTGTAGCAAACCAAAATACCAGAATAGCAAAGCCCACTTGTGAGCCCATGCCGGCCATGAAATACGCGC
>WTHW01000186.1 GCA_011526395.1 Alphaproteobacteria bacterium | reverse complement strand
CATGCTTGGCATGCACGGCACTTACGAAGCTAACCTGACTATGTATAATTGTGACTTTATGCTGAATATCGGGGCGCGTTTTGATGACCGTGTAACAGGTCGTTTGTCTGATTTTGCACCGAATTCAGTGAAGGTTCACTGTGATATCGATCCATCTTCAATCAATAAAAACGTACGCGTTGATCTTGGTATTATCGGCGATGCGGGCGAGATTATTGACGCTCTTCTAGCTGAAATGAAAGCGCAAGGCTTTGAATCAGATGATGCATCCTTGAACAAATGGTGGAAGCAAATTAACGGCTGGCGTGAGCGCAAATGCCTTAATTATCGCCAGTCAGGTGATATCATCAAGCCACAGCATGCTATCCGCCGCTTATATGAGATGACCAAAGGAACAGATGTCTATGTGACAACTGAGGTTGGCCAGCACCAAATGTGGGCAGCGCAATATTTCAACTTCCACGGTCCTAACCGTTGGATGACATCTGGTGGTCTTGGTACAATGGGATATGGCTTGCCATCTGCTATGGGCGTACAGGTCGCACATCCAGATGCCACCGTTATTGATATTGCCGGTGAAGCCTCTTTCATGATGAATATGCAAGAGCTTTCAACCTTGTCACAATATAATCTGCCAGTGAAAATGTTCATCATTAACAATGAATGGATGGGCATGGTGCGCCAGTGGCAAGAATTATTCCATGGTGGCCGTTATTCTGAGAGTTATTCAGCATCATTGCCTGATTTCGAAAAATTGGCTGATACATTTGGTATGACAGGCCTAACAGCCCATACCATTGATGATCTTGATGATGTGATCACAAAGATGCTTGAAACAGATGGCCCTGTGATTGCAGATATCCGTGTGGCAAAGGAAGAGAATTGCTTCCCGATGATCCCATCAGGCGCGGCACATTGTGATATGATTTTGAGCCAAGAAGATAGTGAAGATGCCATTTCAGAAGAAGGCAAGGTGCTCGTATAGCCGTTGGCTATATGACTGAAAACTGATTAGGACTGAAGGATTCCATAAAAATGTTTGATAAATCTGTCCAAGAGAGCCACACCATTTCCGTCTTAGTTGAAAATGAGCCGGGCGTGTTGGCGCGTGTTGTTGGCCTGTTTTCTGGCCGTGGCTATAACATCGAAAGCCTGACCGTCTCTGAAGTGAATAAGCAAAAGCATCTATCACGTATTTCTATCGTGACAAATGGTACGCCTATGGTGATTGAGCAAATTAAAGAACAGCTAAAGCGTCAGGTGCCTGTTTATTCTGTTCAAGATTTAACAGTGCAGGGGCCTCACGTAGAGCGTGAACTTGCCTTGGTGAAAATCGTAAATGCAGGTGATAAGCGCATTGAAGCATTGCGTGTAGCAGACAGCTTTAGAGCAAGAACCCTAGATAGCACGCTTGAGAGTTTCGTGTTCGAAGTCACAGGCTCTAGCTCAAAGGTCTCTGCTTTTGTGGATTTAATGTCGTCACTTGGTGATACAGAGATCGCACGAACCGGCGTATCAGCAATCTCACGAGGCGCTGAAATCGACCTGTAATAGTGATTTTGCGCTTTCTATCTGAGCCGTAAACAGCTATTACCTATACCCAGAATTTTATATTTGCGCGGGAACTCTCGCGCGTAAGATAACACCAGAGGAGAAAAACAATGCGTGTGTATTATGATCAGGATGCCGACGTCGGTCTAATTAAAGGCAAAAAAGTCGTTATCGTTGGCTATGGCTCTCAAGGTCATGCCCATGCCGCTAACTTGAAAGACAGTGGTGTGGCTGAAGTTGTTGTTGCATTGCGCGCTGGTTCATCAACAATCGCCAAAGCAGAAGGCGCTGGCTTCAAGGTCATGACAGTTGCTGATGCGGCTGCTTGGGGCGATGTTGTGATGATGCTAACACCTGATGAATTGCAAGCTGACATTTACGAAGCTGAAATTCATGACAATATGCGCCCAGGTGCGGCTCTCGCATTTGCGCATGGTTTGAACGTTCACTTCAACTTGATTGAGCCACGTAGCGATATTGACGTATTCATGGTTGCACCAAAAGGCCCTGGCCACACAGTGCGCGGCGAATATGTTAAAGGCGGCGGTGTGCCATGTTTGATCGCTGTACACCAAGATGCATCAGGCAACGCTCATGATGTTGGTCTATCATACGCATGTGGCGTTGGTGGCGGCCGTTCAGGCATCATCGAGACAACATTCAAAGAAGAATGTGAAACTGACCTATTTGGTGAACAGGCCGTTCTTTGTGGTGGCCTTGTTGAGCTTATCAAAGCTGGTTACGAGACATTGACAGAAGCAGGCTATGCTCCTGAAATGGCGTATTTCGAATGTTTGCACGAAGTAAAGCTGATTGTGGATCTGATTTATGAAGGCGGTATCGCTAACATGAACTACTCAATCTCAAACACAGCTGAATATGGCGAATATGTCACTGGTCCACGCATCATCACAGCAGAAACAAAAGCAGAGATGAAGCGCGTTCTTGATGATATTCAATCAGGCCGTTTCGTGCGTGACTTCATGCTTGAAAATAAAGTGCGCCAAGCAAGCTTTAAAGCAACACGTCGTCGCAATGCTGAACATCCTATCGAGGCAGTGGGTGACAACCTTCGCTCAATGATGCCTTGGATTGGTTCAAATCGTCTAGTTGATAAAGCTAAGAACTAGATTTACGATTAACTATATGACAATATGAAATGGCCGCTCTTAGCGGCCATTTTTTGACATCAACTTCAAATTGGGACATCTGCGCATGTTAGGCTCACTCTTCGGTTTCTTATCTGCTGATATTGGCATTGATTTAGGGACAGCAAACACACTTGTTTATGTTAAGGGCAAAGGTATCGTTCTAAATGAACCATCTGTGGTGGCAATGGCAGAGGTGCGTGGTAAGACACATGTGCTGGCTGTCGGTGAAGAAGCGAAAGTCATGCTTGGTAAGACACCAGGCAATATCCGCGCTATCCGCCCAATGGCAGATGGTGTGATTGCTGATTTTGAAGTGGCAGAAGAAATGATCAAACACTTTATTCGTAAAGTGAATGGTCGTTTTTCAATCGCAAACCCGCAAATGATTATTTGTGTGCCATCTGGGTCAACAGCTGTTGAGCGCCGCGCTATCCAAGAATCAGCCGAAGCAGCTGGCGCAAGACGCGTCTTCTTGATTGAAGAGCCAATGGCTGCCGCGATTGGTGCGTCACTGCCTGTGACTGAACCATCAGGCTCTATGGTTGTTGATATTGGCGGTGGCACGACTGAGGTGGCTATCTTGTCATTGGGTAATATCGTCTATGCCCATTCTGTTCGTGTGGGTGGTGACAAGATTGATGAATCAATCATCGCCTATTTGCGTCGTACACATAACTTGCTTATTGGTGAGGCAACAGCCGAGCGTATCAAGAAAACCATTG
>WTHW01000203.1 GCA_011526395.1 Alphaproteobacteria bacterium | reverse complement strand
GCTATGATGTGTTTTATAAAAAGCTAATCTCCACAGTGAAGCTGAAAGATGTTAGCTCAAGCTTCGCAATGGAAGAAATTAAATATACGACCGCTCTACCAGTCCCAGAGGCAAATTAGCCACCAATTTTTTGAAGCAGTTCATCCCAAGCAGTTTTGGCTGTGCTTTTATGAAAGACAGGGTCCTTTGCGCGCTCAAAACAAGCAAGTTGGCGCACATGCAAGGCGTCTAAATCATCGGCAAGCCGGCATATGTCTTGCGCATATGGCTCTGGGTTATCAAAGCCAAAAAGAGGGGCTGCCGCGCCCTTATCAAGGCAATGATTAGCGCCAAAGCTCTGACTTGATAAAATCGCAACGCCTTTTGACATCGCTTCTGGATAGACATATCCAAAAGGCTCGTCCAATGACGGAATGACCATTATATCAAGCCTATCCAAGAATTTATCAAAGTCAGTCCATCCTAAGATAGTAACAGGCGAACCTAGCGACTGGTTTTGTTCTTGAATGGTTTGCATAAGCTTGCCATCACCACCTAGCAAGAATGTAACATCGCGTTGGGTCTGTTTCACAAGAGCTGCTATCTTGATGAATAGGCTTAAATTTTTCTTTTCAACCATGCGTCCGGCCGCACCAACATAAATCGGCGCTTTTGGTTTTTTCGGCGGCATTGACTGCTTTATTTCATGATAATGGGGTATGTGATGAAGTGCATTTCTATCCCATCCTTCTGCTTGCGCCTTTTCAATACCATCTTGTGTAAGGCAAACGAGAGCATCGCAGTGGGTGAATTGCGATGGCTTATCATTATGACAAATGCCAATCACTTTTTGCGCTATCTTTTTTAAACCCTGCGCCATAAAGCCATTGTGACATAGTGCAATATCAAAGCTGTTATGCTTCACTGATAAGGGCGCAAAAACTGGCACATATCGAAACAGAAAACGCTGCCAATCTGATAATCTGAATGCGCTATTTGAGCTATCTTTGACCGCATCAAAAAACGCTGATGAGGGGCTGAGGGATGATATCTCGTAGCTAGCATCACCTGATAAAAGAGAGGCTTGATCTGCCAAGGCGCGTTGAATGCCGCCTGCACTTCTATCTGATGTCGCTATTAACACTTTTATCATAGCTGAATATATGTGGCTTTGACTTCTGTATATGATTCAATAGCAAATTGTGAAGCTTCACGGCCAAATCCAGATTGTTTTGCGCCGCCAAAAGGCCAATCAGCAGGTATCAGATTATAGGTATTTACCCACACATTACCAGCTTCTAGCTCTTCAGCAACACGATGGGCGCGGCTAAGGTCAGAGGTGATAACGCCTGCGCCCAAACCGAAATCTGTATCATTGGCGCGCCTGATAGCTTCTTCTTCTGTGTCAAATGTCAATACTGACATAACAGGCCCAAAGATTTCTTCGCGCACAATGCGCATATCATCTTGGCAATTTGTCATGATGGTCGGCTCAACGAAATAGCCATTCTCAAAGCCTTGCGGCTGAGCTTTTTTCCCGCCAACAGCAATGGTAGCACCTTCTGCTTCACCAATAGAGATATAATCCAGCACTTTTTGTTGATGCTTGGCTGAAATCAACGCACCTATTTGAACATCCTCAGACATGGGATCGCCAATGCGCATCTCAGCAGTGCGTCTTACCATCTCATCGATAATTTTTGGCGCAATACCACTTTGAATAAAGACACGTGTTGCATTCGAGCAAACCTCGCCAGCCGTATAGAAATTAGCGTCCATTGCTGTTTGAACAGCGATTTCAAAATCACAATCATCAAAAATAATCAGAGGCGCTTTGCCGCCTAGCTCGAGCGTCACTTTCTTTAATGTATCAGCTGATTGCTTCATAATGAGCTTGCCAGTATCAACACCGCCTGTCAGCGATACTTTTGCGATGCCCTTATGGGCACAAATGGCAGCACCAATCTCATAATCACCTTGCATGATTTGAAACAACCCATCTGGCAGCCCTTGTTCTTTGGCTATTTCAGCAATGCGTTGCGCAACAAGCGGTGTTTCCTCAGATGGTTTCAATATAAATGCATTTCCTGTTGCAAGTGCAGGTGCTGCTTTCCAGCATGCAATCTGTGCCGGATAATTCCAAGCGCCAATGCCAGCGCACACACCCAACGGCACACGCCTCGTATAGCCGATAGCATCTGACCATTTATGTGATGTGCCAGTCATGGTGGCGCATAAATTGGCGAAATATTCAAATGCTTCAGCACCTGACGGCACATCTCCTGAAACAGCTTCAGAATATAATTTTCCGACATCTTGCACCTCAAGACGCGAGAGTTCTTCATTTGCCTCATGAAGGGCAATGGCAATTTTGTGAAGGATACGGCTTCTATCTTGACCTGTCAGTGCAGCCCATTTTTTTTGCGCCTCAGTAGCGGCAGATACGGCCTCATCAAGCATCTGTGATGTTGCGCGTTCTACATGCGCTATCACCTCACCAGTTGCCGGATAACGTTTTTCAATAACGCCATTATCAGAGCTAACAAATTTTCCATTTATGAAAGAGCGTATGATTTGCATGGCAACCTCAGATGCGGCAAGAATGATGAAAAAAAGCTAAAATGTTACTTGTCATAGATGGCTAATTCTATCAGTGTTTTTATGCAATATGCAAAACCTTTTGAAGGGACGAAGGGGAGAGGAACAATGAGTCAAATTGATGTTGATTTATCAGAAGCGCGCCGTGATATGGCAGCGCTGTTTCGCTGGACGGCTAGAGAGAGACTTCACGAGGGCATAGCAAATCATTTTTCAATGGCTGTTTCATCAGATGGTCAGCAATTTTTGATGAACCCTTATGGTATTCATTTTTCAAAAATTAAGGCAGGCGACCTGTTACTAATGGATGCCACGCAAGAGCCAGATAAAGAGGTTCTTGATAAAGGTTTGGTGGATATAACGGCATGGGGCATTCATGGCGCCATGCACCGTAATAACCCAGGCGCACGGGTTATCTTGCACCTGCATTCTCCTTACGCAACAGCCTTCTCATGTCTTCAGGATTTAACATTACCTGCCATAGATCAAACAACAGCCCGTTTCTTTAATCGTTTGGTTGTTGATTCAGGGTTTGATGGCATGGGTATTGGCGAAGAAGGAGAGCGCTTATCGCGTCTTCTTGGTAACAAGCGCCTTGTAGTTATGGGAAATCACGGCGTGTTAACAGCAGCGGCAACGCCTGCTATTGCATGGGATTTGATGTATCATATGGAAATTGGTTGTCGCAATTATATGTTAGCCTCAGCTAGCGGCCATGCGCTCTCTGTGATGGCTGATGACGTGGCTGAAAAGACAGCGCAACAATGGGAAGATTATGAAAAACATGCCTATCATCATCTTGCCGCCATTCGACGTATTCTGGATGAAGAAGAGCCGGAATACGCCCTTATCT
>WTHW01000116.1 GCA_011526395.1 Alphaproteobacteria bacterium | reverse complement strand
ATCAGACATGGCACCACCAATGAGCGTCAATGCCATTGAGCCAGCAGCGCCAAGGCCAAGACCGCCTGCCGCTGCAATACCTTGGTTTGAGATGTTCTTTGTTGAATCTGCGCGCACCGTTACATCTTGATTTGCATTGGCAGTTACATTCTCACCAATTCTTGCTTTTAATGTATTGCGTGTGACTGTTGCGACGACCCCAATGCCGACACCACCAGCACCAGCAAAGGCTGCTGCACCTGCTGCACCTTGTGTTGTGATGTCATCATCCGCGATAACTGAGATGCTCTGTGTTGCCACATCATTATATGATGCAACTTGGTTGATTTGCGCGTTATCACCGATTTCGGCAACTGTTGTGGTTTTTAAGATATTAATGCCAAGCGAACCTGAAATGGCCAAAGTCGGGTCGCCAGCAAACCCAATGATATTCTGATTTATATTAGTATCAGTATTCGCCAAAACACTTAACTTATTGCGCACTGCAATATCTGCATTATCACCGATTTTGGCTGTGTTTGTTGATTTTGCAACCAACACACCAAGTGAAGTGCCAATACCTGCACCACCAAAGCCGACGCTGACATTACCTGCTGTCTGCACAAGGTGCATTTCTTGGTCTGATTGAACAGTTAAATTATCGCCAGCACGTAAAGTGGCATCATCGCCAACCTCTGAGCGCACATCATTGCCAATAACAGAGACGCCAACAATACCGCCCACAGCATTCGCGCCACCAGCAACAGAGACCATCGTCTGATAAACACGATCTGTGCTATCAGCTTCTAAGATCACATTTTGTTTTGCTTTCATTGTGACATTATCGCCAACAATGGTCTCCACACGCTTGGTGAAAACTTGCGTATCAATATCAAGCGATACCGCAACGCCGCCTGCTGAAATGCCAGATGAAATATTGTTTAATGTCGTGTTTGACTTTGCAAGCATGCGGACATCTTGTGCGTCATCTGCACCTGTCAAATCATCATTAATTGTTGTGTTTGAACCAACTTTCGCTCTTGTGGTTGAATTTGCCACTGTCGTAGCCACAACGCCAGCCACACCCACTGCACCAAAGCCAAGACCGATTGGTGCAAAATTAACATCTTCATTTGTTGCCGCAGTGATTGATAAACCTCTAACCGTCTCATTATCAAAGCTTGTATTCACAACGGTGAAGTTGTCTGTTTGCTCATTACCATCTTGGTCTCTCGTGGTCTTAGAGACGATGGATGTTGAGCTATTATCGACATCACCATTTGCAGCTTGCAGACCAGCACCTGTCGCTAGGGCTGTAATGGTTGAGTTATTATCAATAGATGCTTCAGTTTCAGACTTGAATATGTAGGTACCAAAGGCGCCTGACACACCCACAGCACCGCCAGCACCAGCCAAAACAATGGCATCAATTTCGGTATCATCTTTGGCTTCAAGGCGAATAGAGTCACTGGCATAAATGACTGTGTTTTGACCTATCGTTGCCTTGGTTTCGTTTTTGGCAACAACAATACCAGCGGCGCCAGTCACGCCAACTAAGCCGCCATTGATTGAGAGCGCTACCTGAATGATGTCAGTCTGCGCATCTGCATCAACAGTGATATCACCGCCAGATGTGACACGTGCATTATCTGCGATATAGGCTTTTGTTTCTTTTTCAAGGACGACTGAATCACCTGTGATACCCACACCCACAAGCGCACCACCACCAGAACCTGAAACAGAAACAAGGTCAGTATCACTCTCTGCTAATACGGCAACTTCTTGAGATGAGGAGCTGTTATCTGTCTGGTTGATGCTTGCATTATCGCCGATAAAGGCATGTGTTTTAGACTTGGTAACTTGTGTCATTACCACGCCTTGAACAGATGTAATGCCAGCGCCGCCAGCTGATAGCGCGCCTGAGCCTACATCTTCACTCGTTCTTGCGCGAACCAATGTACGACCTGTTGCATTCACTGTTGCGCCATCACCGATATAGGCTTGGGCTGTATTATTCACCAGCAACACACCGACTGTTACGCCAACGCCAACAACGCCCGCACCGCCGATAGCGCCAGCAGTGAAGATGGTTTCCGTTGTATCTTCAGCTTCAACAGATAAATCACCACCTGCTTCAACAACCGCACTCGAAGTGATAAAGGCTTTGGTCTGGTTCAGTGATGTTGTGTTGTCATAATTATTGAATTTTGTGCCAATATTCGTTTCATTTTGTTTTGAATCGATTGTGGAGGCGACTTCACTAAAGGCTGTGCCAGTTCTTGAATAATCACCATCTGAGGCATTATCACTAATAATATCTGATACGATGAGTGAGTTATTCCGGCTATCTGCTTCATCAGCTAGATTATTATCGCCAGAACCTGTCATTTGCTTATCTGTTTCTTCATCAGCTTGTGCGCCGACCAATAACACAGCGACGTTACCTGCCACTGAGACCGTACCGCCCGCAGCGCCAGCGAGAGTGAAGTTCTTTGTAGATTTCGCAGATGTTGCTTCAACAGAAATATCTCTCTCAGCTCTTACAGCGCTTTCAATAGAGGCTTGCGCTTTATTGTGAACCACAAGCGCGTTTAATGAGACACCAACACCAACCGTGCCGCCGCCGCCAATACCGCCAATGACATCGATTGTTGTGACACGATTTGTGGCTCTTACCGCCACATCTTGTTCTGTATAAGTTGTGTTATCAAAACGTTGGTTAACAGCACCAAGTATTTGTGCCTTTGTGGTTGAATCATGAACTTTGATACCAGCTGATACTGACACACCAACCGTGCCACCAATACCGCCAGCCAAGACAGCCGCCACTGAATTTTCTGTGCTATCTGCTGTGACTGAGGTAGTCCCCTTGGCATCAACTTGTGCTGTATTGCCAATCACAGCAGTTGTCTCACCTTTGACAACTGCGATACCAAATGAAGCACCAATGCCAGCTGTGCCGCCGCCGCCAACCGCGCCAGCAATCTGAATCAACTCAGATGTGCCATCTGCATCAACAGTGACATTATCCTCTGCTTGCACATCACCATCTATTCTGGCTTCAGTATCATTTACAATGACACCAACAGATGCTGTACCGGCAACACCTGCCGTACTTCCCACACCAATGGTGGCTGCAGAATTAATGATTTTATCTCTTGCCTGCGCTTCAACAGATACATTTTGACGTGCTTTGACGACCGCATTTTGTGCGATAAAGGCATTTGTGTTCTTTACCTGCACAACAACATCAGCGCCAACGCCAACGCCGGCCGTTCCTGTGCCTACGCCAAGCGCAGCTGATAAATCAACCCAATAAGTATCTGAGATGGCGCGCACAACCACATCTTGGCCAGCATCGGCGCTTGATATGTCATTATTGACTGTCGCGCCGCTACCAATGGAGGCCTCTGTCGTATTCACACCAACACCAGCTGATAAAGATATCGCAATGGCATTATCTGATGAGACTGCACCCGATGCCGCGATAGAGATAACATCTTGATCTGATACCGCAGTAACAGAGACGCCGCGTCTTGTTTCTGTGTTGCGTGTCTCTGTTAGGAAGAGATCCTTAATATTATCAAAGGTGAAATTATCGTTGAAATCACCTAGTGCATTTCTTGTATCATTGTCACCGCCGCCAAAAATACCGTCCAGCAATGGTGAAGATGTATAGGTGCTATCAATCTCTACCAGCATGGTTTCATCACCATCTGCTGAGACAGTTGCATTATCTAGAATGCGCGCCTTTGTTGTGCCAATAAAGACAGCCGCACCAACAGCGCCAGCAAGAGCGCTACCACCTGTTGAGAAGCTTGCCGCAGGCTCTAGCATGAAGATGTCTGTATCATCACCAGCGTGAATCTTAACAGACCCATCAGTTGTAATATTTGCATCTGAGCCAACGTCAGCATATGTGGTTGATTTTACAAGACCTATACCAATGGATCCTGCACCAGAGAAGCCGCCTGTTGACGCTGCAATACCAACGGTTGTGGCTGTCAGATCTTGCCTTGTATCAGCCGTGATAAGAACATTATCATCAGCTGTTACACGGCTGTTTATGCCTGCTTTGACATCTTTCCACATCACGTTACCAGCAAGCGCCACACCTACTGATGTGCTAGATGAGGCTGCTAATGTGCCCGTTAAATCCGTTAGCGTTGTGTTATCTTCTGCCGTGACGGCAACAGACTGTGTTGTTGAAGATACGCTACTGTCTTGGTTGATATCTGCGCCCTTTTGGACAAGCGCATAGCTATCACCTTTTACGATATTGGCTGATAAGGCACCTGAAATCGCATTGTTGGACGTTGAGACTGCAGCGGAAATCACACCATTCAAAATTTCCTGCTTAGCTGTTACGCCAACATTCACAGCATCTGCGGCTGTGATGGAGATATTATTATCATTTGATGCGCTGTCACCAATGATAGCCTTTTTATCAGTCAGGAATAAATTCAGCGCCAATGAGCCACCAACTGAGTTAGACCCGCCAGAGCCTGATACGGCTAAGGCAAAATTGCGGATATCTGTGAGGCTTGTTGCATTCACACCAACAGACCCACCTGTTGATTTCACAGTTGTATTAGCGCGGATGCGTGCTTCTACGTCTGTGTCCATCACATTAAAGCCAAAGGCACCTGCCAGCGCTAGGTCATTGGTAGACACACCGCCAGCCGCCATAATTGTTAACGCCTCTTGATCTGCTGTGGCATCAACATTGAAATCGCCGCTGATATTAACTGTCACATTATCAGACGCATCACTATCAGTATCTTCAGCAATGATGGCTCTTACATCCTCGCGTAAATAGATGCCTGATACAGAAGCACCAATGGCTTTCTTTTCTGCTAAGGCAATTGCGCCAAGAATATTACGAGCATCAGATTCATTATAAGCAATTACGTCAACATTAGAGCCACCAATCTGAACACCTTCACCGACGATGGCTTGTGTTTTACCAACCGAAACAGTGACCGCTAATGCGCCAGTTCCGGCATTACCGCCTTGCGCCGCGCCACCTGCAATCGCCTCAGCGTAATAAGATGAATTTTGCAGTGTCGCTGTATAATTGGTTGTCAGATAATCTTCAGTTGTTGTTGTGTTATCTTCTGGGTCAAGTAAGAACTCTGCATTTGTAGGGCTCAGATCACGAGCCGCAACCGTCACATTGTCAGTAGTGCCAGATAAATCGACATTTTCACCAATTTCTGCAGAGTTGTTATCAATAACAATATTGATAGCAAGCGACGCACCAACAGCTGTTTTATCGCCGCTTGAGCTGTTACAATTGCCCGGGTCTTTACAAGTCGCATCAGACGCAAGTGCCATAGCCCATGCTCTAGAGACAATCTTATTTGTTGAGGTTGAAGTCACACCGACATTCTGTGACGAATTAATGGTGCTACCTTTGCCAATTTTGGCAAATTGATTGTCATAAGAGAATGTAAGAGCTAGCGAGCCAGCCACACCAATTTCACCGCCACCAGCACCTGCAATACCCTCTGATGAAGCATAGCCGCCAAAGTTAATGGAGCTATTATCAGGGTCAGTGCCTTGATTTTCTGATGAGATAGCACGAACTGTTACATCATCACCTGACGTTGTGATTGAGGCATTTTCGCCAATCTGCGCATGTGTTTGCTGGCCTGTCTTTAGCAAGCCCACACCAACACCAATTGATTTATCTGCAAATACAGACATGCCTGAGCCGCGCGTACGATAATTCGCATCATTTGTCGCTTCAACAGTGATATCACCATCTGTTGCAATCGTTACATTGCCGCTAATCTTTGCGCTTGATTTATGATCAGCCCAATTCACGCCAACAGAGGCTGCAATGTTGATAGAACCAGATTGCTGAGCTTCACCGCCTGAATTCTCGCCGGTTGCTGTGTCCGAGCCTGTCAAATCATAGCTAGCGCTATCGCCGCCTGAGAAATCACCATTTAGCGCAGACATTGAAGTCGGCGTATCATTATTTGATGAGCCAGAACTGCTAGAGCCGAGAAGGTCTGATTTACTGATACCCAATTTGTTTGAATATTTATCAAGTGCTGCGCCAGCGGCTGTTGCGTCAGCTAGCACGATATCTGTTGAATCAGAGTCAGCTTGGACAGTTAGTCCGCCACCATTATAGCTGGATAAATCTGTGTTAAATTCAGCTTCATTCGTCTCAAGCACAACATTAACAGCAACAGAAGCACCAACCGCTGTGCTAGAGGCTGATACCTCGCCCTTAGCTGTTGATTTTGAATCTGTATTGGCTGTTGAGATAACTTCAACATCACCATTAGATAGGACTGTTGATTGGCTTCCGAAATAGGCATCAACATCCTTTAGCAACACGCCAACAGACACAGCCGCATCAAGTGATGTTTTCGCGCCCGGATCATTACCTGCACCTGGTTTCGCACCAGCAAAGGCATCTGTTGTCATATCCGTTTCACTGGTAGCAGCAATGCGTGCAGATGCAAGTCGACCTGTGCCAGCAAATGTCACATTATCTTCGATTTTAGCTGTTGTGTCTTCACTAACAATTGCGTTGATTGAAATACCAGCGCCAAGGCCAAAGCCGCCCTCATCTCCGCCGCCGCTTTCGCCGCCATCACTGTCACTATCGCTTGAATCTTGGTATAATGTGCCTTCGCTATAGGCTTTATTGATGGCAGATGTTGTCAGGTTGGTGAACTGTTTTGAAATGTGCGATGTCCAAACAGATACATCCTGCAATCCAGATAAGGCGGCATCAATACCAGCGAACAAGCCAGCTGTTTTACCAACTGTTGCAACTGAGGCAGCATCATAAGATGTGGTAGATGTTGCCTCAACCGCCAATGCACCATTTGATAGTCGCAATGTTGTATTATCAGCGATTAAAGCTGTTGCATCATTTTCAAGCACTACGTTCAAGGCAACAGCGCCAGCAATTGCAACCTCACCGGTGCCAGAGCCAGACGTGGCGCTAGCTGTGATAACATTCGTTGCATCTGTAGCATTATCAGCATCAAGCTGGCTTCTCATACCGGCATTCACTGAAAGGCCAGACGCTGTGATATCTGCACCACTGCGGATCGTTGCAAGGTTCGTTGATGATGCGATATTTAATCCAACACCGCCGCCAATATTATAATCAGAACCAGATGTGGACGCATCACCTGTTGAGGTCATGTCTGTATTTTTCAGAGATGAGATAGAAATATTGTCTGAGCCAGCATCCACTGTAACGTTTGATGCAATTTCAGCGACAGCGCTCGATTCAGCGTAAGTGACACCAAAGGCGCCAGCGATTGCCACTGCGCTACCTTCATCAGAATCAGATGGGCCACCCACGCCCGTACCACCGCCTGAAGCATCAGCAAAATTGGTATTTAATTTATTTTTGATCGCATCAGCATTGACGACCTTGCCAGATTGGCCATTGGTTGTGCCAAGCAAGGAATCCACTGTGTCCATTGTGCTGTTACTTGATGCATTATCAGCTGTGTTTTCTTCAGATTCTTCTGGCTCATCACCATCTTCAATCAACTCAGGATCAATTTTTTCAGCAGACGATTGCGCCCCTGACTGAATATCATGAGATGTTAATGCGGCAATTTCCAAACCACCCGGCACGGTCAGATCTCTTGCCAATTTGGCTGTGTTACTATCAAACCCAACAGAAATACCTGCTGACAAACCAACCGCCACCTGAAGCGATGAATCACCGCCTGTCGCTGCTGCGCCATTACCAACAGATGTTGTTAGGACATCTTGCGTTGATTGTATGTTTGCTCTGTCTGCGATGCTCAATGTTGTTGAGCCGCTATCTATCAGCGCCAATGCATTATTACGCGCAACTGAAATCGCCGCTAACGGCACAATCGCAACGCCGCCATTACCAGATGAGCGTGCCTCTGATTCAGTGGTAGATAACTGATTTGCAATAACAGATAGATTATCAGTACCAGTGAATGTGGCACCGCCATCTACACGCGCTGTCACATCATTTTCTGTAATAGCAAAGGCAAAGCTAGCGCCTATGCCAAGCTTGCCAGACGTTGAGTTTGTTTTTACGAATTCTTCTGACGGGCTAGCGTTATCCAAAACAGCAAAGAAACGGTCCGAGGCTGCTTGTGCGCCTTTTGACCCATCAGCTTTGACCTTCACTTCGGTATTATTTGAGGCTGTGACAGTCACATCATCATCAACGCTAACCGATACATTATCGCCAATTTCAGCTGTCACATCATTCACATTTGATACTTGAACAGCGATAGCGCCAGCGATACCGACCTCGTCTTCATCGCCATTATTACCAACACCAGATGAGACAAATACTGAATATTTGTTCAAATCAGTGATGTTATCTTCATAAGCCTGCGTCAGGGCGGCCACTGTCAAATTGTCAGATGTAATATCGACACTTGCATTATCTGCGCCATTGATTTTTGAGGTCAGACGATTTTCAACAAGCTGAATACCAATACCAGCAGAGCCACCGACAGAGCCATTATTGGTTCTACCCGACGCCATGCTTTGTGTTTGCAAGATAGAGCGCGCTTGCAAGCGTATCGCACCATTTGCCGCACTAATCGAAGGCGCAAGATCATCAGTTTGGGGGTTAAGAACAGTTACAAGTGCTTCAGTATCATTCTTCACATCTGCGAATGTTAAGGCGCCTGATAGCTGAATACCGCCGCCTTCACCGCTCATATTGCTCGTGACCTGACTTAGCTCTGATGCCATACCAGACTTCAAGAAGCTTGCGATATTAAAGCCCATAAAATCTTGATTTAACGCAGCAGTATCATCAATACCTGCATCAAATTTGCTCTGCGCTGTTGCGGTGAAGTTATCATCATTGCCAGCACGCGCGCCAAAGACTGTTTGCACTTGGCTATCTGCCAGTAAATCAACATTGCCATTGGCAGAGGTGATAGACGCATTATCACGGATAAGGGTTGACGTATTATCTCTTGTAATACCAACACCGATTGCAATAGCCCCGGATAGATTTGCAACAGAGCCAGCTGAAGCATCAGCAATCGCTGTGATTTGTGATTTACCTTTTGATTTGATACTCACACCATCACTGCCAGATAGGCTTGCATTTTCATCTACCAGCACTGTGGCTCTATTTTCAGTGACTGATACGGCCGCTACCAAAGCTGCACCTGCTGAATTCGACTGAGACGTCACTGTGCTTTGCGTGATAGCATCTGATGTGATTGTAAGATTTTCACCAGCGCTGATATTTGTGGTGCCATTAATGACAATATCAGATGTTGAATTTGTGACTGCAACAGCCACATTCAATGGCAATAATGTGCCAATTTGACCCCAACCAGTCGGTGTTAAATCTGTTTGAATTGTTGAAGCTGATCCGATTGTGACATTGTCAGTCGCTGTTAGGGTCGCACCGCTTAAGTCAATCGCCGCATCAGCGCGTCTGGCATCAAATTGCACTAATACGCCTGAGGTATATCCAGCTTTATTTTGTGTTGCATCTGCTGTGATAGAGATATTTTCGGATGCCACCAGTTCAGCTGATGATAGTAATCTGACCTCTGCATTGGCATTTGCTGTCGGGTCAGAATAAACACCGCCAGGTGTAAAGGCAGAATCAGCATCAAGTGTTATCATGCCGCCGCGCACTGTCGTGCCACTCAAGATGATGGATGCATTATCTCTGTCATCAGCATCAAACAAGACAGTGCCTGCAGAGCCACTCGCTGCACTTGCATCAATTTCTGTGCCGCTACCAGCTGCGATCCGTTTACCATCAAAGGTAATGTTGCCTGCGTTATAGGAGCCTGTTGCCTTGCTAGTAATAACAGCGTTTGTGCCAACTGCGATTGTATCTGCCATCAAGGTGATAGCACCTGAATCAGCAATGGAGTTGGCTGTGCGATGGGCACTTGCATCACCAGATGATGAGACGCGCCGGCTTGAAATTGTGACACCATTATTGACCGTGATTGAGTTTGATGCCTGAAGTGTTAGCGAGCCAGCGTTCCAACTTGTATTATTATCAGCATCACCAGTACCACCATCTGTTGTGGCATCACGAAGCAAATCTGATGAGATGATGATATCAGCAGGGTCAATCAGAACGGCACCATCTTCACCATTTTGTGCTGCCGCTGATAACTGGCCACCTGCTAGCTCGACAAGGCGAATAGCAGAAAATTCAACAAACCCACCATCACCAGACTGACCACCATCTGCAGATAAACGAGACCCTGCGCCAAGCACTGCCGCGTCATCTGCAAAAACAATGACTGAACCACCATCACTATTGGCGCCCACGCCATCTGCTGATAGATCAGCACCTTGCGATACAGCAATTTCATCGCCAGCACGCACATCAATATCACCTGCATTGATGTTATCAGCACCATCTGCGCCAAGACGACCAGCAATCAGAACATCATCATCTGCCGCAATTGTGATGCCAGCCTCGATATTTGACATATCGATGACGCCGCCACCTAAACCGCCTGCATTCATATTCACAAGATTTTGAATAGAAGTAACAGCTTGCGATCCTGTTTCGATGCTACCTGTAACCGTGACGTCCGATCCTGAAAGGCGCGCTGTGCCAGTGGCATTCACAGCACCACGCACAGATATCAATCCCAAAGGTGAAAGCGGGATATCATTATCTTCGACACGTGTTACTTGAGGGGCGTTCATCATGCCATTGGCACGGAACATATTATTCATGAAATCTTGTGTCGGTGTTGCTAGCTTTACTGAGCCAACATTTAATACACCTGTTTCACCCACAATGATGCCATGTGGGTTGAGGAAATAGACATCCCCGCCAATTTTGCCATCTTTGTAAGAGTTAAGGTACCCATCAATAACTGTCTGCTGGTCATGAACCATATTCATCAGACTGCTGGCACCATCAGGCAGGAATAGATTTACTTCATTACCATCATAAACATTGAAAATGGAAAATGAGTTAAAACCTGTGCTGCCAAGGACAGTTGATGTGTAAACATTCGTTACATTTTGATTGGTAATCAGGGATGTAGAGGTGCGGCCATCAATGACAATTTGCGGCCCATTGCTCTGGGCAATCGCATATGGCGGAAACGCAAATTGCAACATACCTGTTAGATATGTTGCAACCTTGAATCCTTTTGATTGTCTGAGGCGCCTAAACATAACCGCGCCTTAATAGCCTTTAGACACTATGCTTACCCTCTATTTTCATCCACCGCGCCTGCGTCATCTGCTTGTGGCTGCGATAAGGTCTGCAAACATTGCACATTGATTAAGTCAACACGGCGTCCATCAAATTGAATAAACACAGTGTTGCATTGATCATTTGCCGCTTTGTTAATTATGTCATTATAGATCTGGCCAGATGCTTGATTTGCACCGCGCTCTAAGCCTGTTCTGAGCGCTGCGTCATACACACTATTCTGCAAATAAGACCAGCCAATTAGGATAAATGCCAATAGCGACACAAAGAACCAGCCAATTAATAAAGCTGAAACAAGATTAAATCCCTCACGAAACATCGCTTTGTTCCTTAATTATTAAG
>WTHW01000043.1 GCA_011526395.1 Alphaproteobacteria bacterium | reverse complement strand
TTGTTGGCCCATCTGGCTGCGGTAAATCCACATTATTACGCATGATTGCAGGGCTTGAGGAAATAACTGGTGGTAGCCTTGAAATCGACGATCAAATTGTAAATGATGTTGTTCCAGCTGAGCGCGGAGTTGCCATGGTGTTCCAATCCTATGCGCTTTATCCCCATATGACTGTTTTTGATAATATGGCATTTGGTTTGCGCCAGTCTAAAGTCGCTGCAGCCGAGATTGAAAAGCGTGTTAATGCGGCTGCGAAATCACTTCAAATCACAGATTATCTACAAAGGTTGCCAAAGCACTTATCTGGGGGACAGAGACAGAGAGTGGCAATTGGACGAGCTATTGTTCGTAACCCGCTGGTCTTCTTGTTTGATGAGCCTTTGTCAAACCTTGATGCAGCTTTGCGCGTTCAAACGCGTATAGAGATAGCAAATTTGCATTCTGACCTTGATGCTACCATGATTTACGTCACACATGACCAAGTCGAAGCGATGACCTTAGCAGATAGAATAGTTGTGTTGAACGCAGGTCGAATTGAGCAAGTTGGCACTCCGTTGGAGCTGTACAACAAACCAGACAATCTATTTGTGGCTGAGTTTATTGGTAGCCCAAAAATGAATATCTTAGATGCCTCAACCGATGGTGGAAAAGTTATGGTTGGTGGTAAAGCTGTTGCCAAGTCCGACAAGTCTGCAAATGTTGCAAAGCTAGGTATCAGACCAGAGCATATGACTTCGACTTCAAAGTCGAAAGCAAAGGTCTCCGGGGTTGTGCGCCATACTGAGCATCTTGGCGAGTATGCTCTTGGCTACGTTGATCTATCTGATGGTGCCACACTCACTGTCAAGTTGGAAGATGAACAATCGCTGAGCGCTGGAGATGAAATCCATTTAACTTTTGATGATGTACGTGTTCATTTGTTTGACAATGATGGAAAAATCATCAAATAGGCGATTTATAAATGTCTGATATTAGACCAGAAACAGGCGTTTGCTATTACCCAGAACATTGGCCGGAAGATCTTTGGGAAAAAGATGCAAAAGGCATGGTCGAGGCTGGCATCTCATGGGTTCGTATTGCTGAATTTTCGTGGATTAAGATGGAGCCTGAGGATGGTGTTTACGATTTCTCGTGGCTTGATCGTGCTATAGAGACGCTTGGTGGAGCAGGTCTAAAAATTATATTATGCACGCCTACTGCAACGCCCCCCAAATGGCTAGTTGATAAAATGCCAGACATGCTTGCGGTTGATGAGGATGGGCAGACGCGACATTACGGCTCTCGTCGCCATTATTCATTTTCTCATCAAGGTTACATAAAAGAATGTGAACGTATAACTGAACAACTGGCAAGACGTTATGGCGCTAATCCTTACGTGGCTGCTTGGCAAACGGATAATGAATATGGTTGTCACGATACCGCAATATCTTGGTGTGAGAGTGCAAAATTACGTTTCCGGCAATGGTTAGAAAATCGTTATGAAACAATAGAAGACTTAACTGAGGCATGGGGAACAATTTTTTGGTCGATGTCTTATCAGTCATTTGATCAGATTGAACTGCCGAACATGACAGTCACTGAAGCCAACCCAATACATAATATGGATTTTAGGCGCTTTGCCACTGAGGAAATTGTTAAGTTTGACCAAGCGCAAATTCGTATCATCAGAAAATATAGTGGTGACAAACCTATCAGCCATAATTTTATGGGTGATTTCAACCAGTTTAATAGCCGCCCAGTGGCAGCGAACTTAGATATTGCTACTTGGGATTCTTATCCTTTGGGTTTTTTGCAAAATATGCAAAAAAATGCGCGTAAAGATGGCAAGTTAGAGATTGATTGTTTGCGCGTTGGAGATCCAGATTTTCAAGCGTTCCATCACGATCTATATCGCGGTATGGCAAGGCTTTGGATTATGGAGCAACAACCAGGGCCAGTGAATTGGGCTGCCTATAATCCAATCCCTGCTAAGGGTGCTGTTCGTATGTGGTCTTGGGAAGCATTTGCTCATGATGCTGAAGTAGTGAGTTACTTTCGGTGGAGACAAGCTCCGTTTGCGCAGGAGCAAATGCATGCTGGTCTGATGTATAGAGATAATCAACCAGCACCAGGCCTCGCAGAAGTGCGTCAAGTGAATGACGAATTATCAAAGGTATCTTTATCAAAAACACAAAAATCATCTATAGCCCTTATCCATGATTATGAGGCTGATTGGATGAGCGAGCTTGATGGGCAAAGTGAAGATTTTTATTATCTAAGATTGGTACTAGATATGTACCGTGCGGTTCGTCAAAATGGCGGGTCCGTCGATGTGATAGGGCCGGATGATAATATAGATGGTTATAAACTCATATTATTGCCAAGTGTGCTGCATGTAAGTGATGACTTAATTAATCGTTTGTCAAAAACGGAGGCTTTGATTCTTGCAGGGCCAAGGACTGGCTTAAAGACAAAAAATTTTCAATTGCCAGATAGGTTAGTAAATGATGGTCTTGTCAGCATAACAGGCTTTAAGACAACCAGAATTGATGCGCTTCCGGCAAGGTTGCCAATCAAGGCTTCCTATAAAAATATTGAGGGCGAAGTATCTATATGGCGAGAAGAAGGTGAAGTTACAGGAGCTCTTTTAGCGCAATGTGCGGACTGTATGCCATTGCTAACAAAAGGTAACATTGGCAGTTATTTATGCGCTTGGCCTGACGAAGCCTTGTTAAAAGAGATTTGTAAAGATTTCATGCTATCTGCAGGTATTGATTGTTATGACATGCCAGCCTATTTGCGAGTGCGGCAAAGAGGTGAGCACTTAATTTTCACATATTATGGACCTGATGAGGTTTCAATTCCGTTGAGTTTCGAGGGAGAGTTTGTGCTTGGCGGAAGAGAAATGAAGCAGGCTGATGTCACAATTATGAAAATCGCTGTTTCAGACTAAAAGCTATCTACCAGCCATGCTTTTGGCGCGTTATCTAGGATGGCATTGATGATTTCATCAGCAGCATCTTCGTGCATGAGGGCGATGATGCAACCGCCAAAGCCAGCGCCTGTTAAACGAGCACCGTAAGCACCTTGAGAGATGGCAAGGCTAACAAGATGGTCTAGTTCATCTGAGGACACTTCATAATCATCTCTCAATGATAGGTGGCTTTCAGTCATTAAGGTGCCAAGTGATATAACATCATTTGCAAGAAGAGCATCGCGTGCAGCCATAACACGTTGATTTTCGCTAATCACATGATGGCTTCGTTTGATAAGTATCTCATCGGAAAGTTTGTTTAAATCTGTAAAACTAGCTTGGCTAAGATTTTCACAACCCATTTGATTGGCGGCTTCGATAGTCTCGGATAAGCGTTCATTATAGAGGCTGTTTGACAATTTGCGACTGCTACCTGAGTGAATGACAGCAACACAGCAATCTTCAGGAATTGGCACAGCTTCAGTTTCTAATGTCTGGCAATTAAGCAAAAGGCCTTGGCCAAATTCCGCGATTGAAACCGCCATTTGATCCATAATCCCGCACTTGGTTCCGATGAATTCATGCTCGATACGCTGACCTAGCAAAGCCATAGTTTTTGGATCCAATGATATATTGGTGACGTCACATAGAGCGCGTAATAACGCAATCTCAAATGCTGCAGAAGAGGATACACCGGCCCCGGCAGGGATATCGGAGTGGGTATGAATATTTATGCCTTCTATGTTTGCACCATGCTCATTCATAAGCGAAATTGCGCCATCTACAAACCTCAGCCAGCTATCGGACGCCACCTCTGATATGGTCGCGATCTGGCTGCCAAATTCAGAAGAAAATCCATTTATTTGAAAATCACTCCTAAGGCTGATTTGCACCATAATCTTTTGATTTATTAATGTTGGTAACACTAGCCCACCGCAATAATCAGTGTGTTCACCTATCAAGTTTACGCGGCCATGTGCGGTGGCGGCTGCTTGTGCAGGGTGACCAAAATGGCTTTCAAAAGTTGTATTATTCATCACCAGCCTCTTCGCTTCGCAAAATAGCAGCGGCGCGTTCTGGTTGCAGGTCTACAAGGAAAAACCCTGAGATTTGTTCCACAGAAGCAAGGAACTTTTGCTTGTTCCGACCTCTCTTTAAAGGCTGAAAACATAGATGAAAATGAAATTTACCCTCATAGCCTTTTGGCGCGACTTGCCATGCCAAGGTGTATGGCATAGGAGCATCATAAATCTTATCTAGCCGCATAGCAGCGGCCTTTATCATCTGTGCTAAATCTAAGATTTCATCTGCCCGTAGGTCTTGAGGTCCATCAACAGTGCGTTTTGGCATAACCCAAGTCTCAAATGGATAGCGCGCCCAACGTGGCACGTATGATATGGCAGTCTCTGCTTTGTCGAGAAGAAGCTCCTCTGAAATACTGTCGTAAAGACCTGATAGAGGATTTGATTTTGCCATCGCATCAGCTTGTATTTTTATGGCATTGGGTAAAACAGACAGGCTATATATTTGGCCATGCGGATGGTCCAACGTCACGCCAATTTCACGCCCACGATTTTCAAATGGCAGTGACCACACAATATCTTCTTGCTCATAATTTTCAGAAACCTTATCTCCAATAGCCTGTATAAGAAGACTTATGCGCTCAATAGATAAAGAAGCTAAATTGGCATCATGATCGGCGCTGTATGAGATAACATCGCAACGGCCTATACCAGCCTTTGTGTCTATTTCAAGTGATGGTGGTGCGCTTGCATATGGTGACAGGGCTGAAAAACGATTGGTGAAAATAGCGACCTCATAATCGTCCACAGGAATGTCGGTTGGCTGCTCATTATTGCTCATCACACAAAGCGGGCAGTCAGCTTGATTTGGCAAGAAAGTCCGTCCTTGTCGCGCTGAAGCATGGCCAATCCATTCTTGACGCAAGGGATGCCAACGCATGTGCGCATCAGTACTAGAGACAGGCGGCAACCCATCAAATTCTTGGTAGGATTTGGTGTCGACTGAATAGAGTGTAAGAACCCTATTCCCGCCTCTATCGATAATGTGTTTTTTCATTTTTCTAGCTAAACTTTGGAATCCAGCCCTCATGTGCCTCGAGCAGATCATCAACCATGTGCCAGATTTGATCTAAGCTTAGTTCAGCAGCTGTATGGGGATCCAGCATCGCAGCGTGATAGATGGGTTCCTTCTTGCCAGTCACCAGTGCTTCTACAGTTAATTGTTGAACTGAAATATTTGTTTGGATAAGGCGGTTTAGATGCAAGGGAAGTGCTGGCACAGCTTGTGGTGTCAATTTGCCTTTTGAGGTAATGCATGGCACTTCAACACAGGAATTTGCAGGCAAATCTGGGATAAGATTATTATTTGCCACGTTGCCGTAAATCACATCCTCTTCACCAGTCACCATAGAGGTGATGATGCGAGCGGCATACTCAACAGATTGCTCACAAATAATATTTTGGTTTGCGAGAAGTTCTTTTTCCTGCTCGTCCCAATCCGCAATCTGGCTTTCACAACGTCTGATATATTCGTTGATAGGAATATTGAATTCTTTCAACAAATCAGGTTGATGAGATTTAATAAACCAAGGCGTATATTCAGCGAAGTGTTCCGATGACTCAGTCACAAAATATCCAAGTCTTTTAAGCACTTCATATCTGACATGATTTGTACAACCATCCCAGTTAGGGCCGAAGCTTTGTTCTTGCCCAACTTTCATTAACCGCGGATATAAGTCTTCTTTATCTCCATTCGGCAGGCGTTTTTCAAATCGTGTATAAAACGCCATATGATTGATGCCAGAGCAATCATATTCAATATCAGCAATGTTCTCACCAAGATCACGAGCTAAGTCCGCTGCAGTGCCTTGTACTGAGTGGCATAGACCCACATAATTTAACTCTGGCGCCATATGCGATAGAGCAAGGCAGTTAATAGCCATTGGATTCACATATTGTAACATTAACGCGTCTGGGCAGAGGCGCTCCATGTCACGCGCGATATCTGTTAAAACGGGGACTGTGCGCAGACCACGCATAATGCCACCAATTCCCAGCGTGTCGGCAATCGTTTGCTGTAATCCATATTTTGCAGGAATGTCAAAATCAATCACTGTTGAAGGCTTATAACCTCCAACTTGAATCATTAATATAACAAAATCTGCGCCTTTTAATGCCTCTTCACGCGATAATGTGGCTGTAACCTGTGGAGACACGCCCAATGTTGTAACAATTTTTTCTACAACTAATTTGGAAGTGGCAAGGCGTTTTTCATCAATGTCTTGTAGTGCTATTTCGCACTCTTTGAAAACAGACTCCAATAGAATATCAGTTACGATATTGCGCATGAATACAGTACTGCCCGCGCCGACAATTGTGATCTTAGTCATAACAATAATTATCCTTTACTGGCGCCTAGTGTTAGCCCAGCAATAAAGTGACGTTGCATAATGAAAAACATTAAGACAGGAGGAATAGCAGCCACTATCGCACCTGCCGAAATCAGATGATATGCTGCTACCCATTGGCCATTTAAGGACTTAAGTCCTGCTGTAACAGGCATTGCATGTTGCCCTTGGATCAATACAGTAGCCCAAAAATAGTCGTTCCAGATAAAGGTAAAGATCAACACACATAAAGCGGCGATTGCTGGCCGGATGAGTGGCAAAACGATCTTCCAAAATATCTTGAACTCACTTGCTCCATCAATGCGTGCAGCTTCAATCAATTCGAAAGGAAGAGCGCGAATGAAATTACGCATGAATAAAGTGCAAAAGCCTGTTTGAAAGGCAACATGGAATAATACCAACCCTGTCACTGTATCATAAAGACCGACTTGAAAAGTTAAATCGCGGACAGGAATCATTAAGATTTGAAAAGGGATGAAATTGCCTGCGACGAATGTAAAAAACAGCAATAAATTCCCTTTAAACTGATAAGACGCTAGTGCAAATCCAGTCATGCAGCTCAAAGCAACAGCGCCAATCATAGTTGGGATTGTTATCTTAAAGCTGTTTATTATGAATTGTAGCATAGGGGTATTGGTGAATACGTCCTGCATGTTTTGGCGAAACAGCATCTCAGATGGGACGCCCCACAAATTACCAGCTGTGATGTCGCCCGCGCCGCGAAGTGCTGTCATCATCACACCCAAAAGAGGTATCAGCCAAATGATCAAGGCGATTGGTACAGCTATCTTATAGCTGATGCGGGAGAGAGGGGAGGCCTTTTCGATTGGTGTTGGGAACATATCGTTACAGTCCTCTTTTTTCGTCGCGATACATACGCCAGATAAAGAAAGTGATATAAATCAGCATGATGCCGAAAAGCACTGTGGCGATGGCAGACCCATAACCCATACGGTACCCATATTCGCTTAAAGCTTGTTCAAACATAAAGTACGCAAGCACATTCGTTGACCCCCACGGCCCCCCTTGCGTCATGATTGCAATCATATCAAACGAGCGCAACGAGCCAATAATTGTCACAACAACAGCAATAAACGTCGCTGGCCTTAATTGCGGTAAGATAATGTTCCAAAATAATGACCAGCCCTTAGCGCCATCCATGCGCCCAGCCTCTATCTGGTCTGCCGAGATGTTGTTAAGGCCAGTCAAGTATAAAATCATGCAGTAAGCGATTTGTGGATATAAACCTGCGAAGATAATGCCGTATGTTGCATAATCCTCATCTGCAAGAATGGCCCAGCCGTCCCAGCCAACAAAGTTTAAAAGCGGTGCAATGATGCCATAATTAGGCTCATAGAACCATGTGAAAATAAGGCCGATAACAGCTTGAGATATAACAAACGGAAAGAAGAATAGTGACTTAATTAGCCGAATGCCAAAGATGGTTTGATTAAGGAAAAGCGCTAATGCTAAGCCAATCGGCACTGCAAGCATAAAACAAATCAGCCAGCGTACATTGTTCCAGAGAGATGTGTAAAATTCTTCATCATCCACCAATTCAACATAATTGGCAAAACCAATATAGATAGCTGGCGACAGGCCATCCCACTCATATAACGAAATGATGAGTGATTGAACAATGGGATAAAGAACATAAACACTGAAGAACAAAAGGCCAGGCATTAAAAATAGCCAAGGCGTTACGCGCTGCTGATTGCGCTTCCACCAACTAGATCGGCGCATGTTCTGCGATGTTTGTGTTCCTGTTACAGGGGACATCATAAGTGCTCTTTGAGTGATAAAATTTTTTAATAAAAAGGCAGGGGCAAATTGCCCCTGCCAAATATGTTGCTCTACAATTACTTGTAGACGCGCTGACGTGCTTTTTCCAAACGCTTAAGGATAGCATCACGACGCTCAGGCTTTACCATATATTCCTGGAAGCCCTTCATGCCTGCTGAAGCCATTTCAGCTGGTGCATCACGGTCATAGAACTGAGCCATAGCATATGCGTTGTTTAGCATTTCGTTACCAGCTTTCAAGAACTTGTCATCAGCAACTGTTGATGCGCTGTTGATTGGAAGCTGACCCAAAATCTTATTGATTTCAGTCTGAACATCTGCACGAGCCATGAAGATCAGGAAGCGCTTTGCGTCTTTCTTGTTCTTAGCATTTGCTGGGATGTGCACAGTATCAGTTGGTGCTTCTTCAGCCATTGGAATGCCAGGTGTGATTTCAGGGAACTGGAAGAACCCTAGCTGGTCGTCTGTTAGACCTGCTTCACGAAGTGGTGCCACAGCAAAGTTACCCATGACATACATAGCAGCTTCGCCATTTACCATTGGTGTCAAAGCTTCCTGCCAGCTGTAAGCAGCATGGTTTTCGATGAAGTAACCAGGCTTTACCAAACGGTCCCAGTTATCAAATGTTGCTTGTACACGTGGGTCTGTGTAAGGCACTTTACCAAGTGCCAGATCCATGTGGAATTCATAACCATTTGTACGTAGGTTCAAATAGTCAAACACACCAGCTGTAGTCCATAGGTACTTTGAGCCGATTGTGATTGGTGTAACACCGCCTTCTTTCAGCTTTGCACAAGCTGCAACAAACTCGTCGAATGTCTTTGGTACAGCAATGCCCATCTTTTCAAAGATGTCTTTGCGGTAATATACACCCCACTGATAATATGTGTATGGAACACCCCACTGGCGACCAGCAATTGTCATAGACTTCTTTGCATGTGCCATTGAGTTGTTAATTTCACCATCTTGCCAACCTGAGTCAGCCCAGATATCTGATACATCTTCAAACAAGCCAGCTCTGACGAATGGGCGCATACGGTTACCCGCATACCAGTTTGCAACGTCAGGTGCATTTGTGTTTAGGAAGTTACGGATAGATTGCTTGTAACCTTCATGGTCAAACAAGTTCCATTCAACCGTTACGTCTGGGTTTTCAGCTTGGAATTTATCGATAACATATTGAAACGCAGCTTTTGGTGCTGGGTCTGATGTGTCAGTGTTGATAACGAGTGTACCAGCACTTGCCACAGATGTCAGACCAATTGACGCAACCGCAGCTAGCGCAGCGAAAGTCTTTTTCATTGGTTCCTCCCAAATATTATGCTCTGTGAGAGCAAAAGGTCATGGTTTACGAAAGTGGCGTGAGCCACCCCACCATTATTCCTTTCAGTATGAAATGATTCTTTCTTAGGATGCTTCCGTATTTTAGGGTAATATTTCCGATATTCTCATATTTTTAGTTTCCTTTTTCCGAAATTCATGTCAATTTTACGATATGGACAAGTCACCTACACTTCCTAATTTTATTGAGTCAGTGAATCTATTTCCTGACGGGTTTTTCATGCAAAAACATGTACCCGTTGTGATGACACGGTCTCATAACCACAACCATGTTGAGGTGATGTTGCCGATAGGCTGTGAGATATTCTTTGAAACACATGCTGGTGCTGCAACAGCCAAAGATCAGGATTTGTGTTTATTGTGGGGCCAACTCCCACACCGTGTGAAAAAAGTGGAAGGTGAGGGATGTATTTATATCGCAAATCTTCCTCTTCAGGAAATCTTGGCGTTGGAAATGTCGGATGACATTGTTGAGGCGCTAATTTCTGGTCAGTTAATTAAGGCGTCTTCGACAAGACAGTCGGACGTTGTCATGTTTGAAGGGTGGGTCTCTGACTATGAATCTAAACATCAGACACGTGTCACACTTGCACGTACTGAGCTGATTTGCCGCTTGCGTCGGCAAAGCTTATCTGGTTGGCAATTTCCTGAAAATCTTATGAGGGCGAAAAAGCAAAATTCAAAGGTGGCAGCAAAGCAGGCGACGCGTATACAAAAGATGATTCGCTTTATCGCAGAACATTATACACAGCCTATAACAATTGCAGATATTTCTAAAGCTGGCGGTGTCTCCGAGGGATATGGCATGAGTGTTTTTCAAAAAGCAATCGGGATGTCAATGACCTCATATTTAAACAAATTACGATTATATCACGCCAAGTCAGCTTTGCTGGAAAGTCAGGAAAAGATTTTAACAATTGCAATGGATAGCGGTTTTGGCTCCCTGTCGCGTTTTTATGAGGTGTTTACAAAAGATACTGGTCAAACCCCCCAAAATTTCCGCCTATCAAACAAAATTTGATAATATGCCCCGATCAATGAGAATATAAGGGTGGCCTAAATGCCTGACATACTCCGCGCCATTATTTCAATGATCATTGCTATGGTCTTCTTAACCATTTCAGATGTATTCATTAAGCTATTATCCCCATCGGTTTCGACAGGTGCCATAGTCTTCTTTTTGGGGTTAGGTACCACTTTGTTTTTTGCAGCATCAATAAAGCTTCAGCGAGGCCCTATATTCTCGAGGCATTATTTCCATTGGACAGTAGTGGTACGAAATATTGGCGAGGTTACAGCGGCACTAGGTATGGTGATTTCACTTACCTATGTTCCTTTGGTAACTGTGACAGCGCTGCTGCAATCACAGCCACTTCTCTTAACCGCCGCTGGTGCAATATTTCTAGGTGAAAAAGTCGGTGTAAGAAGGCTTGCCGCGGTATTGCTAGGCTTTTGTGGTGTCATGATTATCATGCGCCCGGGTGCTGAAGATTTCTCTATTTACAGTTTACTGACTATCATCGCGTTGCTTGGCATGGTTATTCGCGATATAGGTGCGCGCCTTGCGCCTCAAACTGTGCCAACACTGCCAATGGCGTTATATGGTTCTATGGTTGTGAGTTGTTTGGGGTTGGTGATGATGATGTTGTCCGATGATATTTTATTGCCCTCTGGAATAGTGTGGTTATACGTATTTGGGATGGCTATCGCTTCTTCTGTGGGTATCTTTTTCATTACACGCGCAATGCGTCTCGGTGAAGTCTCTGCAATTAGTCCTTTCAGATATGTTAAAATCATTTTTGGAATTGGGGCAGGGATACTCCTGCTCGATGAGCAAGTGGATGCAGCAATGCTAGTCGGCTCCACCATTGTGACTGTTGCAGGTATCTATGCTTTCATGCGAGAGGGGCAAATTGCTGCTCAAAAAAAGTGACATTTCGTTTCAACTATTAAGATTCAGAAATGATATAAAAGCTTGCAAGAGTAATCATCAAAGCTTATGTATTTGATACGGTCAAACCACCATTAGTCTTTGATGG
>WTHW01000098.1:1710-3449 GCA_011526395.1 Alphaproteobacteria bacterium | reverse complement strand
ATCAAAAAGTGTAAAATTTAGACGATATTTTTTACAATTTGCAATTAAAGGTGAACAAATTGAGAATATTCGCAGTTTTTTTATTTGCTACGTCAAGCTTTTGGGTCACTAACCAAGCTATCGCGACGCACGCATCTTCTTGTTCTTTGAACGCCGATGGTGAGATCACAGATTCTGCGCCATCAGGGGGCAACACATACTGCTTTCCTGATTTTCAAGAAGCGCGTGTAACTTTTACAAAGATTTTAGTCTGCCCGTCTGAACCAACGCGAACCGACTATCTTACGAAATGTTTACCCTTGTTTGAAAATGACGCTGGCGCAAAAGTCACCTTAAGTTCAGCAGTAGATTTCCCTATGCCGTCTAATGGTCCGATGTCAGTATCTACTGGCACTTACACACATTTGGTAATGGTTATTAATGGGTTTATTGAGAGTAAATTCTCGGTAACTTTTGATAGTGCCAGAAAAGGTTCTGGATCAACAGACGGCACTACTTGTTACACAGAAGGAAATGAAGAAGTCTGGAAGAGTGGCTTTAACTTTGCTCATACGAATGTGATTTGTGACGCAGCTGCGAACGCTAACCCGGGCTTTTCCTTTGAGTATTCCCTTTACTGCCCTGGTGGCACGAATAGAACAAATACAAAAGATTGGACAGCAGACCCTGGCACGGGTGCAGAGCGTGCCTCGTATTGGGTTGAAAATGATGGCGTGACCTTGCAGAACTATTCTTCTTCAACATGTCCTTCTGGACCATTGTCGTCTGTCGGGGAAGCGACATTTCAGCCTGCACCTAAGCATTTAAATTTTCAAAAATTGGCAGTGCCACTGGTTATTACGCCCTCTACATCAACGATTGAATTTAGTTTTGATTCATCTGGAGCAGGGTTGGTCAAGCAGACTAAGAATGGCACGTGCAGTTTTTCTGGAGGTTGTGTTACCGCTCTGCGAAGTAAAGCCCCAGAATTTTCAATCGTAGCACGCTAGGAGATTAAAAGATGTTTAAGAATTTATATGCTTCAACGGCCCTAGTGCTTACGATTTCAGTTCTATCAGTTAATGCTATTGCAGAGGGTGACACGGATAAGGTCGTCGAAACAGGTAAAGGTGTTGCTCTGTCGGAAATTGATAAGCTTGCAGGTGATTACGCCAATGACTTAGTCGGTGGCAGGCTAAAGCATCTTGAAGTTTCTATCACTGAAGATGATTGGAAAATGGGTGGCGAAGCATTGGCGGTCATAGGGCTATCAGAGACTGACGACAGCTTTACCTTTACTCAATTATCCACAAGCAGACGGCATAAACGCACAACCATTAATGCTGGCATAGGTTATCGGCAGATGACCGACGATGATAGTGCAATCATTGGCGTAAATGCCTTTGGTGATAGTGAAATGAACACAGGTCATCAGAGAGTAGGCTTTGGTCTTGAGTATTTATCACTCTCAGGCAGTTTGCATTTTAATCATTACGCTCGCACGTCAGGCGAAAAAACAGTTAAAGGTGTTGTCGAGAAGGCGATGTCAGGCGAAGATTTAGCATATAGCTACACGTTCGCTGATCAACTATTCAGCCCGTCTGTTTCAGTTCGTGGTTTCCAGTGGCGCGGTGATGACGGCTATAAGGTCTCAGGCAATGAGATTGGTGTTGGCTTATCCCTCACGGATAATGTCCGTTTCGATGTATTCCATAAGGATGAAAGTAAGTCCAAGGCAGAGACGCGTGGACAGCTATCTT
>WTHW01000098.1:0-1610 GCA_011526395.1 Alphaproteobacteria bacterium | reverse complement strand
GTATTCCATAAGGATGAAAGTAAGTCCAAGGCAGAGACGCGTGGACAGCTATCTTATGTGATTAGTCTAGGTGCGGACGCTGTTGATCAAGAAGGTGGTGCAGTGGGGGTGTCGCAAGATAAGGCGAGGCTCAAACAGATGATGTACCAACCTGTTAAACGCCAAAATCATATTAAGAAAACCACCGTTAACTTAGGCATTGTCTTCACCACGGGCTAGGGATTGGTTGTGCTTCGCATATTTTTCATATGGGTGATATTGGGGTTTTGGTTCTCTGGGGCTTACGCACTAACGTTTAAGTCAGGAGAATCATTGCAATCTAATGTGGCTGGTAAGTCTGATGGTGGAAGTGCCTCATCAGTCTTTCAGTATGACCCGCAATATGAAAGATACAAAAGCTTGATAGCAACGCCTTTGCGTGATTTTAAAGTTTATGACGCTTTTACGCTTGTTAATGAAGAAGAGTGGGAACAACTTTCCACCTATCACGATCAATATATTACAGGACGTTGGGAACTCAGAGGTCAAACTGATTGGGAAATCCGACAAGGTATCGACCCAACAAAATGTTTGAATAGTGCAAAAAACTTTACCACCGAAGCAGGCGGCGCAAAATACAATTATGAATGGCAGGCAGTGGTAGCAAAATGTACCAACATTCTTTATGGAAAATTTTACAACGAGCCATTTGAGGGGGCTAAGGATCTTAAGGAAATACTGTTATATTGGGATGAAAACGACATTCTAAAAAACATGAATGATCGAGAATCAACCATCAATGCAAATGTAGCAACTAATATGACGTATGCTGTGATGAGCAAAGTTGGTCAAATGATGGCTCATTTGTCACTGTACCACAGATATTATGACCTAACTGAGCAGGAATATCTGTCTATTGACCGAATGTTCACTGAGTTTGTAACCGCATACAACTATTACAAATCATTTGATAGGAAAGGCAATTTCACCAGAACCGTATGTAACTTGTCAGGTAAAGGCGATACAGTAAGAACAACCAACGATCATTGTGGGTCTTTTAATCTTAGAATCGCTACTGGTGCTACACTTTATGGCTTAGAGTTCGGTAATCAAACTGTTTATGATTATGGCATACGTAAACTTGAAATTAGTCTCGCAACTTTTGACAAGCATCATGGCTACAGCTCACAAATGAATAGAGGCACACTGGCTCTTGGCTATGCCCGGCAAATGGTCGGTCCAATCGATCAGTTGTCCTATGCCTTTAAAAAAGCGTTTGATTTCGACTTTGCAAACATGGAACTTCATCGTGGAACAAGTCCCAACAAAGTATATGTTCATCTACTTAAATTCGCAGAAGACCCTTCGTTATTTGCCCACTACCATATCGCCGACAAGCGAGGTAAAGCGTTGCCGAAATATATTGAGCAAATCAAAAAAGGGGGAAGTCCCAAGATAGTATGGGAGGCTTTTAATCTTAATGATTATTATGTTAGTGGAGGATCTCTTGCCAGAAATAATTTCCCAGATAAGGTCCAACACTACCAGCTTGGCGGGCTTGGATTTATGAGAAGTGGTTGCTGTCAGGATCATGCAATGCAAATTGATAGTAGCATTTTGGTTGGATTCAA
>WTHW01000172.1 GCA_011526395.1 Alphaproteobacteria bacterium | reverse complement strand
CCTTATCACACTTCTTCTTGCTGGCTCACAACCTGGCCTGCAAGCCCAAGATAGTGCGGGAAATTGGCATGATGTGTCGTGCGATACAGGGATGATCACCATCAATAATGGTGACATGCTCTCGCTCGCATCAAAAGATTATTATCCATCAACAACGCATAGAGTCGTGAATCCTGATGCAAGCGCCAATCAAGCGCTATTCTATGCCTATCTTTTTACATCCGAAAGCTGACGTCATGTTGGACAAGGATTTAAGCGCAGGGGATTTCCTGCAACAAAGACTAAAAGAAATTGGTCTAAAATAACGGGAGTTAGAGTAATGAAATATTTGTTCAAAACAGCAGCAGTGATGCTTGGTGTTGTTGGCATGAGTGCAATGGCACAGGCTGACATTAAGCCAGCAGTCGTCTATGACCTTGGCGGCAAGTTTGACAAGTCTTTTAACGAAGGCGTGTGGAACGGCATCCAAAAGTTCCAAAATGAAACTGGTATCGAAGTGATGGAATTCGAAGTCACAAACGAAGCCCAGCGTGAACAAGCGATGCGTCGCATGGCAGAGCGCGGTGCAACTGTGATTTTGGGTGTTGGTTTCGGTCAGGCAGATGCGATTGCAACAGTATCTGCAGAATTCCCTGAAACACAATTCTCAATCATCGACGTCTCATGGCTATCAGGTGACAACCTACGCCAATACGCTTTTAAAGAGCATGAAGGCTCATACCTTGTGGGTGTGGCAGCTGCCAAAGCATCACAATCAGGTAAAGTCGGCTTCGTGGGCGGCATGGACATCCCACTCATCAGCCGTTTTGCATGTGGCTATAAGGGCGGCGTAAAGTCAGTAAACGCAAATGCTGACGTCTATGAAAACATGACAGGCACAACACCATCAGCATGGAATGACCCTGCGAAAGGTGCTGAATTGACAAGAAGCCAAATTGACCGCGGCGCAGACGTTGTCTACCACGCAGCTGGCGGCACAGGCGCTGGTGTTATCCAAGCAGCTGCTGATGCTGGCAAGCTAGCAATCGGTGTTGATTCAAACCAGAATGGCATGGCACCAGGTTCAGTTCTAACATCAATGCTAAAGCGCGTTGACGTGGCTGCATACAACACATTCATCGACGCTTATAATGGCGAATTTACATCAGGTGTGAACATTCTTGGTGTTGCTGAAGGTGGTGTTGATTGGGCGTTGGACGAAAATAACGCAAGCCTTATCACAGCAGATATCAAAGATGCTGTTGAATCAGCACGCGCTGATATCCTATCAGGCAAAGTATCTGTTCACGACTTCATGTCAGATTCAAACTGCCCTTACTAAGGCATAAGATGACTGAAATGAATAAAACTGAAAACGGCGGTCATCCGCCGTTTTCTATTAAATTAGACAATATTTGTAAAAGATTTGGCGCTGTCCAAGCCAATGATAACGTCCAGCTCTCTGTTAGGCGCGGACATATTCATGGCATTGTGGGCGAAAATGGCGCTGGCAAGTCGACGCTTGTCTCTATTCTTTACGGCTTCTACAAAGCTGATTCTGGCACAATGGAAATCAATGGGGCAGAGGTGGATATCCGCTCCTCATCTGATGCGATTGCTTGCGGTATTGGGATGGTTCACCAGCATTTCATGTTGGTGCCAAACTTCACAGCTCTTGAAAATGTCATTTTGGGCTACGAGAAGGACAAGAACCTCAAAACCTCACTTGCCGCTGGCAGGGATAAATTACAAGAGCTTGCCTCTCGCTATGGTCTTGAAGTGCCACTTGATATCCCTGTTGAAGATTTGCCAGTTGGCCTGCAACAGCGTGTTGAGATTCTGAAAACATTATATCGCGGTGCTGATATCCTCATCCTTGATGAGCCGACAGGCGTTCTCACCCCGCAAGAGACAGACCAATTATTTGAGATTTTAAAAACCTTGCGCGCGCAAGGCGTCACTATCTTGCTTATCACGCACAAGCTCAAAGAGATTATGGCAATCACAGATGATGTGTCAGTGATGCGCACCGGCCAGATGGTCGCGCACCGCACCACCTCTGATACCAGCCCAACAGAGCTTGCCAATTTGATGGTGGGACGCTCTGTCTTGCTTGAATTGGAAAAAAAACCTGCCAAAACAGGCGCGGTTGTCCTCTCTGCCAAGGGGCTTGGCTATCATGATGAAAGCGGCGCACCACGCTTAAAAGATATCAATTTCAATCTCCATGCTGGCGAGATTTTGGGCGTAGCCGGCGTATCAGGTAACGGGCAATCAGAATTGCTATCCTTGCTCTCTGCTATCATACCGCTCCAGCAAGGCACGCTTGAGGTGCTAGGCGAGGTGATATCAAGCGAGGCACCCTCAGACCCAGCCGCGATGCGTCGCAAGGGTCTTGCCCATGTGCCAGAAGACAGGCACGCAATGGGTATGGTTCTGCCATTCACCGCCGCAGAAAGTGCGATTTTGGGATATGAAGATGACCCAGCGCTTGGGCGCGGCTTCTGGCTTAGCCCGTCCAAGATTGCCTCTTATTGCAAAGGGCTGATGGAAAAATTCGATGTGCGCCCCTCTGCGCCGACATTGAAATCAAATCTCTTCTCAGGTGGTAACCAGCAAAAGATTGTGCTGGCGCGCGAAATCTCAAAACAGCCTGATATCCTGATTGTGGGACAGCCAACCAGAGGGGTTGATATTGGCGCGATTGAATTTATCCACAAACAGCTTGTCGCGCTTCGTGACAAGGGATGCGCTATCTTGGTTGTGTCTGTTGAATTGGATGAAATCCTCTCACTATCTGATCGTATCATGGTGATGAATAATGGCGAGATTGTTGGCACCCTCAACAGCGAAGATGCAAATGAAACAAAGCTTGGCCTGATGATGGCTGGCATTGAAACAGATGAACGGAGTGCCTCATGACGCCGTCCACAATGGCACGCTTGATTGATATTGTGATTTTGCCGCTGGTGAATTTGCTGGCTGCTTTCATTGTCTCTGGCATCATCATTGCGCTGATTGGCGAGAACCCGTTTCATGCGCTTGGTGTGATGATAAAGGGCGCTTTTTATTATAAAGGCGCACTTGGCTACACGCTCTATTACACAACTAATTTCATCTTTACGGGCCTTGCTGTGGCAGTCGCCTTCCACGCTCTATTATTCAATATTGGCGGCGAGGGGCAGGCGGCTATGGGCGGTCTTGCTATTGGTCTTGTGGCCTTATTTATCGACAGCTCTTTGCCAGCGATTTTGGTCATCCTCTTGGCGATTGCCGCGTCAGCTATCTTTGGCGGCATATGGGGCGCGATACCTGGATATCTTCAGGCAAAGCGCGGCTCTCATATCGTTATCACCACCATCATGTTTAACTTCATTGCTGCCTCTATCATGGTCTGGCTTCTGGCTGGCCCTTTGATTGCACCGGGGCAGATGTCACCTGAAACCAGCAAATTTGCAGATGGTGTGGCATTGGCAAAAATTCACGTGCTTGCTGGCATGATGGGGTTTGATGTGGCGCGCTCTCCTCTGAACCTGTCATTTGTCATCGCCTTATTATGCTGTGTGGGCGTGTGGGTGTTGATTTGGCGCTCACGCTTGGGCTATGCCATCCGCGCCACAGGCTTTTCTGAAAAAGCGGCGATTTATGGCGGCCACCAGCCAGCACGTATCATCATCATCACAATGGCTATCTCTGGCGGTCTTGCTGGTATGATGGCCTTGAACGAGATTTTGGGCGTTCAGCATCGCGTAATTTTGAACTTCACTGCGGGCTATGGCTTCACCGGTATTGCGGTGGCGTTGATGGGGCGCAATCATCCTGTTGGCATTATTTTTGCGAGCCTCTTATTTGGCGTTTTATATCAAGGCGGCGCAGAGCTTGATTTTGAGTTCCAAACCATCACCAGAGAGATGGTGATCATGATTCAAGGCCTCATCATCTTATTCTCAGGCGCGCTTGCTTATATGTTTAACCCGCCTTTGCAAAAATTACTGATGCGCTTTGCGACTGCAGATAGAGGCACAAATGCGAAGGGACAGGCTCATGGCTGATTTATGGTTACAATTTGTCCTGACCATTGATGCTACATTGCGTGTGGCAACACCTCTTATCCTATGTGCGATGGCTGGCATTTTTTCTGAACGCGCTGGCATTATCGACATCTCTCTTGAGGGCAAGATGCTGATGGGCGCTTTTTGCGCTGCCTCTGTTGCGGCTGTCACAGGCTCACCTGTTCTTGGTCTTGGATCTGCGATGGTTATTTGCGTCCTGCTCAGCCTGCTTCATGGCTTTGCTTGTATCACGCATAAGGGCAATCAGGTTATCTCAGGCCTTGCCATTAACATTCTTGCTTCTGGCCTCACTGTCACACTTGGCATTGCCTTTTTTGCGCGCGGTGGCCAGACACCTTTGCTGTCAGGTGACCAACGATTTGGTGCCATCAATCTGCCATTTGCAGAGACGCTTGGCGCTCATATCCCCATTCTAGGTACCATCTATAAAGAGATCTTATCAGGCCATAACATCCTTGTATGGCTTGCCTTGCTGATGGTGATCGCGACCTCTTATATATTATTTAAAACCAGCTTTGGCTTGCGTTTGCGCGCGGTTGGTGAAAAACCAGAAGCCATCGACTCAGCTGGCTTATCTGTCTCATCTATGCGCTTTCAGGCTATCTTAATCGCTGGCCTGCTTACAGGGATTGCGGGCGCGTACTTATCAACTGCACATGGCGCCGGCTTTGTGCGCGAGATGACAGCCGGTAAAGGCTATATTGCTTTGGCGGCGATGATATTTGGCAAATGGCGTCCGGGTCCTGCCCTTGGTGCTTGTTTGATGTTTGGCTTTTTGGATGCGCTTGCCGCACGCTTGCAAGGTGTCTCGCTGCCCTATATTGGCGAGGTGTCAACCGACCTTATTCTGGCATTGCCTTATGTGATGACAGTCATCTTGCTAGCAGGCTTTATCGGCTCTGCCAGACCACCACGCGCTATCGGAGAGCCTTATGTCAAAGAAAGATGATTTGATACAGGCCGCTATTGCCGCCATGCCATCTGCCTATGCGCCTTACTCAAACTTTCAGGTGGGCGCGGCTATCTGTGATGAAAATGGCATCATCCATACAGGGGTGAATGTTGAAAATGCGGCCTATCCGCAAGGCAGCTGTGCTGAAGCTGGCGCGATAGCGGCGATGATTATGGGTGCTGGCCGCCAGATCACAGCCCTTGCCGTGGCAGGGCGCGGTGATGTCTTATGCACCCCTTGCGGCGGTTGTCGCCAGCGTATTCGCGAATTTGCTGGCCCTCAGACACCTATATATATTTGCGGGCCAGACGGCTTGCGCCACACATTCACATTGGCTGAATTACTCCCTGCCAGCTTCGGCCCTGATAATTTATCTTAAAAGCCTCTTGCGTTTACGTATTATAAATCCTGTCACCAGCATCACCTAAGCCTGGCAGGATATAGCATGTCTCATTCAGCTCTCTATCCAAGGCGGCTGTGATAATGGGGATATCTGGATGGGCGGCGTGAAAGGCTGATACCCCTTCAGGGGCGGCGACAAGACAGGTAAACAGAATATCACTCACCCCTTTTTCCTTTAGCCGCCGCGCTGCTTCAATCGCAGAGCCACCTGTTGCCAGCATCGGGTCTACCAATATCACCTGACGGCTTGCTAGATCTTCAGGATATTTTTCATAATAAAAAATCGGCTCATGTGTCACCTCATCTCTCTGCATCCCAATATGCGCCATTGAGGCATCTTGAATAATGGCAAACAGCGCATCTGCCATCCCGTTCCCAGCCCGCAAGATTGAGGCGATAACAGGCTGGCTTGCCAGCTGATAGGTTTCCATCTCCTCCAGCGGTGTTTGAATACGCACACGATTTTGCCTCAGATGCGCAAACACATGATAGCTCATCACACAAGTCAGCGTCTCAAGCGTTGATTTAAACATCTGCGCACTTGTTGTCTCATCTCGCAGAATAGCCAATTTATGAGTGATAAGCGGGTGATCTAAAATCGTGATATCTGACACGGGCGCTCTTGCCTTCCTAATAAAATCAATTTGTCTTATGATATAAGGGTAATGATAGGAACGTAAATAGCTTTTATAAGCGAGGGGCAAATGGCGAAATTATATTTCTCTTATTCAGCGATGAATGCTGGCAAAACCACAATTTTGCTTCAAGCATCTCACAATTATGGCGAGCGCGGGATGAATACATTGCTCCTAACCGCCCAGCTGGATAACAGGGCAGGGACAGGCACCATCGCCTCACGCATCGGCCTATCTGCCAAAGCTGAAACCTTTTCCAGCAAGACAGATGTCACAGCCATCATATCTCAGGCACATGCCCAAGATAAATTATCTTGTGTTCTTGTGGATGAGGCACAGTTCCTAACCTCATCACAAGTGTGGGATTTGGCGCGTGTGGCTGATCATATGAATATCCCTGTGATGTGCTATGGCCTGCGCACAGATTTTCAAGGCAATCTGTTTGAAGGCTCTGCGACCTTGCTTGCGATTGCTGATAATCTGCGTGAAATCAGAACCATCTGCCATTGTGGTAGTAAGGCAACCATGGTGATTCGCCAAACAGAAGGCGGCGATGTCATAAGAGAGGGCGATCAGATTGAAATTGGCGGCAATGATAAATATGTCTCGTTATGCCGTAAACATTGGGCTGATTTGATGGGCGCTTAACCTGCCACGAAATACCCATAAAAAAAGGCGGCCCTGAAGCCGCCTTTTATTTTTATAGCTGATATGCGCCTAGCGATATTCAGGATTACGCTCGCCATCTTTTTCAGGGCGGGCAATCGCGGCAATCATCGCTTCTAGCGTCACAGAGCCAACAGCCTTACCATCTTCAGTAACGATAAGTGGCTTATTGTCATTCGCAGTTGCGATTTGCAAGGCTTCTTCGATAACCATTGATTTCTCAACCTTGGCACCTGAACGTGGCTTCTTAGACTCCATAACAGAGCTCACTTCAAGCACACGTGCGCGGTTGATATCTTTAATGAAGTCACGCACATAATCATCTGCTGGGTTCAACACAATCTCTTGTGGTGAGCCTTGCTGGATAACAGCGCCGTCACGCAAGATGGCGATATCATCACCGATGCGCAATGCTTCATCCAAATCATGCGTGATGAAGATGATTGTTTTGTGCAATTCATTTTGCAGATCAAGCAACACATCTTGCATATCTGTTCTGATAAGCGGGTCAAGCGCAGAGAACGCCTCATCCATCAGCAGAATTTCAGCATCTGTTGCCAACGCTCTTGCCAAGCCAACACGCTGTTGCATACCGCCTGAAAGCTGTGCTGGATAGTGGTTCTCAAAACCAGCTAGACCCACACGCTTCACCCAGTAAGAGCTTTTTTCAATGGCTTCTTTTTTATCAAGACCTTGAATCATCAAGCCATAAGCAGCGTTGTCCTGAACGGTTCTATGTGGCAGGAGCCCGAACTTCTGGAACACCATTGAGGCGCGGAAGCGGCGGAATTCCAGCAAATCTTCTTCTGACATTGCCAACACATCTTCGCCGTCAATCACAATCTCACCAGCTGTTGGTTCAATCAGACGGTTAATGTGACGGATCAGAGTTGATTTACCAGAGCCAGATAGACCCATAATCACCTGAATGCCACGGGCTTGGATGTCAATATTGACATCCTTTAGACCCAACACATGGCCATGCTTTTCCAACAGATCAGCCTTTGACATGCCTTTTTGGGCGTGTTCCAAAACGGATGCTGGGTTTGAACCAAAGATTTTATACAGGTTCTTAATTGATACTTTAATATCAGACACCATGGCCCCCTTCGCGATGCTTCTGCAAACGCTTACCATATTGTTGTGACACGCGGTCGAAAATAATCGCTAGGGCGACGATGGCCAGACCATTCATCAAACCAAGCGCAAGATACTGGTTAGAAATCGCACGAAGCACTGGTACACCCAGACCCTTCACGCCAATCATTGAGGCAATCACAACCATAGCCAATGCCATCATAATTGTCTGGTTCACACCAGCAAAGATGTTTGGCAATGCCAATGGCACCTGCACACCCCATAGGCGTTGCTTGTAGTTCGCACCAAAGGCTGTGGCCGCTTCCATAACATCAGCATCCACAAGACGGATACCAAGATTTGTTAAGCGGACAATCGGCGGGATAGCGTAAATACAAACCGCTAACAAGCCAGGCACCTTACCAATACCAAGCAACATCACCACAGGGATCAAATACACAAATGATGGGATAGTCTGCATGACGTCCAATACAGGTGTAATCACTGATTGGATACGGTCAGAACGCGCCATCAAGATACCAAGCGGAATACCGACACCGATACAAACAATTGTCGCCACTGAAATAATGGCCATTGTTGCCATTGTATCTTCCCACATGCCGAAATAGCCAATCACAACAAAGGCGGCAACAGAGCCGATAACAAGCTTGATATTGCGTGAACCAACCCACGCTAGCGCACCGATAACCAACAAAATGATTGGCCAAGGTGTGGCGATCAATAGCTTTTCAAACCAAACCATAAATTTAAGGAGAGGATAGAAGAAGGCTTCCAACGCTTCACCATATTCTCTTGAAAACCCTTTAAAGCTGGCATCAATCGCTTTTTTCATGTCGCGAAGACCAGTGCGGCCCATGGCGGGAAATTCGTCAAAGAAGTCCATATTTATTTCCTACTCTTGTACATTAAGAAAAAGGGTCAGCCGTATGCCGGCTGACCCTGTGATTATTGCTAGACTAAATCTTATAGACCAGCCTTAATCTTTGCTGCTGCGTCTGCAGATACCCATGTTGTCCATAGGTCTTCATGCTGTAGCAAGAACTCAATCGCTGCATCCTGACCACCAGCTTGGTTTTCAGTCATATACACCAACATGCCGTTCATGACAGGACCAGGGAATACGCGGTTTGATAGGTAATCAATTGCAACGCCGCCCTTGTTCTTGAATGAATCAGTGATAACTGTGCTAACAGCTGAGTGTGTCCATGAAGATGCTTTTGGATTCGCACATTCTTGCTCAGGCTTCACAATACAGTTGTCCCAGTTGTCTGAACCAGCCCATTCGCCCATATCTTGTGGCACCATGCCGTACTTACCGATAAGAGCAGTTGGTGACCAGTAGTAACCGAACCATGGCTCGCCACGCTCAGCAGCTTTTGCCATTGAACCGTCAAGACCAGCAGCTGAACCTGGATCCACTAGCAACCAGCCTTTTGCTTCCATGTCGAAAGCTTTGTAAAGCTGTGCGTTAGCTAGCTGACAACCCCAACCAGCAGGACAGCCAACGAAGGCGCCTTTTGATGGATCTTCTGGGTGTGGGAACAGATCAGGACGTGCCAATAGCGCATCAATGTCTGCAACCAACTCAGGGTGCTTTTCAGCAACCACTGGTGTTACCCACCAGCCTTCACCCAACTGTGTGATTGGGCCGTTATTTACTTTGTGCAAGCGACCTTCGCCTACAGCAGCTTCCAAAGGTACTGCCACAGCGTTTGTCCACAATTCACCAGCGACGTCTGGCTGGCCTTTTTCATTCATTGAAGCGAATGTTGTCATTGTCGCGCCAGGTACTAGCTCAACAGAACAGCCATAGCCTTCTTCTAGAATAATTTTGTCAACATTAGCCATAAGCTCAGCTGATGCCCAGTTCATTTCAGCAACTGAAATTTCACCACAATCAGCTTTTGCAGCATTTGACATTGTCAATGCAACGCCAACAGCGGCCATACCCATTAAATACTTTTTCATTGTTTCCTCCCATGAAACTCTTATGGGTTAATAAAGCAAGGATTTGAGAGATCAAAATGTCCCCGTTCCGACCATTAGTGTAAACATGGATAGACATGTGAAATCAACAGTGATTTTAAAAAAAATCCCAAACCCCTACAATTTTCCAAAAGACAAAAAACTATCAATCTCTATGGCATGACCTCACAGTTGCAACACCGATATGATTGCAACTGTGAGTTATGATAAATTTGGCAATAATTATCATAGATACGACATGATGATTCATGCTATGACAGCCGAAATGATGTTCATATAGAAGGGTGCTAGCCATGTCTTACACACCAACCAATGCCTTGATTTCTATAGATATTCAAAATGATTTCTGCCCTGGCGGCGCACTGGCTGTTGGTGAAGGTGATGCTATCATTCCTTTTGTAAATGACCAGATTGCTCATGCGCGCACTCATAATGCACCGATCATCATGACACAAGATTGGCACCCAGCCACTCATGCCAGCTTTGCGGATAATCATGATGGCAAGTCCCCTTTCGACATGGTGGAAATGTTTTATGGGGCGCAAGTTTTATGGCCACGCCATTGTGTCCAAGGCTCACAAGGCGCCGCATTTCATAGTGACTTACATGTAAATCCAGCAGATCTTGTGATTCGCAAGGGGTTTCGCCCTGAGATTGATTCTTATTCAGCCTTTTTTGAAAATGACAAACAAACCACAACAGGCTTGCATGGATACCTTCAAAACAGAGGCGTGACATCTGTGACAATGGTCGGCCTTGCCACAGATTTCTGTGTGGCCTTCTCAGCCCTTGATGCGGCGCGGCTTGGCTATCAGACATCTGTTTTATTACAAGGGTGCCGTGCGATTGACCTTGACGGATCGCTCGCCGCCCAGCTATCAGCGATGCGCGATGCTGGCATCACGCTTATCGACTAGCAAGAAAGCCTAGATAAAGGCACTTATAATAAAGTGCGCTCAACTGCTTTTTGCCATCCTGCCAATAGCTGGTCTCTATCACCTTGTGCCATTTGCGGTGTGAACTCTTTATCCAACTGCCACATACGTCCCATATCTTCTAGGCTTGCGGCTTGCCCATCTTGCAACATGGCCAGCATGGCAACACCCAATGCGGTTGTCTCAGTGACAACAGGGCGCGCGATTGTGGCGTGATTGATATCTGCCATAAATTGCATTAACCAATTATTGGCAACCATACCGCCATCCACTTTAATACTGGCACATCTCATGCCATCACCTTCAATGGCTTTGATCAAATCATATGTCTGATAGGCAACTGATTCTAGCGCGGCTCTCGCAAAATGGCTTGGGCCTGTATCTCTTGTGATGCCGTAAATCGCCCCTCTGGCATGTGGTGCCCAATGTGGTGCGCCCAATCCTGTTAAGGCTGGCACCATATAAACACCTTCATTTGACGATAGGCTTTTTGCCATCTCTTCACTAGAGCCTGCATCTGGCAAGCTTTGCAGACCATCGCGCAGCCATTGAATAATCGCGCCAGAGATAAAGATTGACCCTTCCAGCCCAAATGTTGTCTGGCCGCCAATTTGATAAGCGATGGTCGATAATAGATTATGTTGTGAATAAAGGCGCGTGGTGCCTGTATTGGCGAGCATGAAACAGCCTGTGCCATAGGTTGATTTAATATCACCAGCTGTAAAACAGGCCTGCCCAATTGTGGCAGCTTGCTGATCTCCTGCAACACCTAGTATCGGCAAGGACACACCAAGCAAGTCAGGGTCAGTATCCCCAAAATGGCTCGCACAATCTTTTACCT
>WTHW01000179.1 GCA_011526395.1 Alphaproteobacteria bacterium | reverse complement strand
ATTTGTAGCAGCAGGTAGAGGGTATATTGACGATATTATTTTGCCGCGCAACTCACGTAGGCGCATTGGACGCGCTTTATCTATGTTAAAGGATAAGGAGTTATCAAATCCACCAAAGAAGCATGATAACTTGCCGCTTTAGTGTTGGGATATGGGGGAATTTGACAATATGTTTACTAAAATTTTAATTGCCAACCGCGGTGAAATTGCTTGTCGTATCATACGTACTGCAAAGAGTATGAACATAAAAACTGTAGCTGTTTATTCAGATGCAGATGCAGGAACGCCTCATGTAAAGTTGGCTGATGAGGCCTATCACATAGGCGGGTCTGCATCAGCAGATAGTTACTTAAAATCAGATATTATCATTGATGTGGCGCTAAAATCAGGCGCACAGGCAATTCATCCTGGCTTTGGATTTTTATCTGAGAACAGCACATTTGTGGCGGCTGTCGAAGAGGCAGGTCTTGCTTTCATCGGCCCAGCTTCCCATGCAATTGAGGTGATGGGTGATAAAATTGAATCTAAAAAATGGGCTGTAAAAGCGGGCGTATCAACCGTACCAGGCACAGCGGACGCTGTTACGGATATCAATGAGGCAAAAAAAGCAGCTGCTGAAATCGGTTATCCTGTAATGGTGAAGGCCTCCGCTGGTGGCGGCGGTAAGGGCATGCGAGTGGTCGATGACGAAGCCTCGCTAGAGGAAGGCATGACTGCTGCTATGAATGAGGCGCGCAACGCTTTTGGTGATGACCGCGTGTTCATTGAGAAGTTTGTCGTAAAACCGCGTCACATCGAAATTCAAGTTTTAGCAGATGGTAAGGGAAACGCTATTTATTTGGGTGAACGAGAATGTTCGATTCAAAGGCGTCATCAAAAGGTGCTAGAAGAGGCGCCAAGTCCTTTCATATCAGAAGAGACAAGAGCGGCAATGGGAGAGCAAGCAGTATCCCTAGCAAAAGCTGTGAATTATCGGTCTGCTGGTACCGTTGAATTTATTGTTGGGGCTGATCAAGATTTTTATTTTCTTGAGATGAATACACGCCTTCAGGTAGAGCATCCTGTAACAGAGCTGGTCTATGGTCTTGATCTAGTAGAATGGATGATCCGTATTGCCGCTGGTGAGAAACTAACGCTCCAGCAGTCGGATGTTAAGGCAAATGGTTGGGCGATGGAAGCGCGTCTCTATGCTGAAGATCCAGAGCGAGATTTTTTGCCATCTATCGGTCAACTAATTCGTTATGCTGAGCCTATAGGTGAGGGGATTCGTGTCGATTCAGGGGTTGAAGAGGGCGGCGCCATTTCAATGTTCTATGACCCGATGATTGCCAAGCTGATCGCTTATGGCAAAGATAGAGCAGAAGCGATAGAACGTCTTTCAACCGCACTTGACCACTATGAAGTCAAAGGAATTGAATCAAATCGCCAATTTTTAGCCTCGGTATTGGAGAATGACTCATATAAATCTGGCGATATAACAACTGGTTTTATTGCTTCTGAATATGCAGATGGCTTTGTTGTGCGAGAGCCAGAAGGTGATGATGCAGATAAAATGACAGCGCTTGCTACGGCAATTATCTATGCAAAAATCAATCGATATTATGAAGAGAGTAGAGAAGAGTCATTTGTCGCCTTTCAATCATCACCACAAGGGCAACATTCAGAGCTTGTTAGTGTCTCTCAAAGCGAGGGTGAACTTATTGTTTGTGTAAATGATAAATCATTTAATTTGTCCTCTCCTGTCAGCGCGGGCGTTTATAACGGGTTAATAAACAGCGAGCCATATGTAGCGCAAATATCAAGTGATAGGCACCATGTCATAGTGACAAAAGGTGCCATGAGGCTAAAGATACAGATATTGCCACATCATTTAGCTGACTATTTGGCCATTATGCCATTGGCTGATGAAGGGGCTGGCGCAGATGAAGTTTTAGCGCCAATGCCAGGCTTGCTTACAAGGCTATTGGTGAAAGAAGGCGATGAAGTGCAAAAGGGCCAAAATGTAGCAGTCATTGAGGCAATGAAAATGGAAAATATGCTAGTCGCTGAAGCAAATGGCGTGGTGAAACAAATTAAAGCCAAAGAGGGTGATAGTTTAAATGTAGATGATTTGATTATCCTACTCTCCCTGAGTGATGATAATAGCTAATGAGTTCAGCGATAGATAAATTCCTGAATTTATTGCCAAATCAATTAGGGTTAGGGCCACATAGCACGCGTCTTGTTATCGAGGCTCAAGGCGCTATGCGGTATAAATTATGGGCCAGCGCTATTATATTGTCTGCGACGATTGTTGATGTTATTCGTCATGAAGAGTCGATTTATGATTTTGATTCAATAAACGAAATTGACGAGTTTAGTGGCGATATGGGCTACATTGAATCTAGTGGTTATGATTATCTTACTATGGCAGAGCGTAAAAAACTCGCATGGTTGCGGTCTATGAGGAATCAATTGGTCCATTACGAGGGAGCTATAGAAGGGATGCTAGGCAGGCCAAGTGATGACGGCTATTTGCACACACAAGCTGATAAAGCGGCATCAGCGATACTGCCTATAATGTTGCGAGATTAGCGACGCCCCATAATGGCGTTATCGCCAAAATGTGCTGAAAAACAGTCCTTAATCGCCATATCTAGTTCAGCCTGACTGATGTTATGTCCTAAGTCTGACAAACTTGTGGTGCCGCCATCATTGACGCCGCAAGGCACAATGGCATCAAAAGCAGTTAAATTTGGTGAGAGATTGATAGCAAAGCCATGAGCTGATACCCATTTTGAAACACGCACACCAAGTGCTGCTATTTTATCATGCTGGCCATCACGATAAACCCAAACGCCCGGCAAACCGTCGCGTCTTTCACCTTTGATCGAAAAGCATTCTAAAATGTCTATGATCCACGCCTCAAGAGTATGGACATATAAACGCAAATCTGGCTGTCGCTTATTCAAATCCAATAGAGGGTAAACAATGCGCATGCCTTCATCATGATAGGTCCACTGACCCCCACGGCCTGTCTCGATGAAAGGTATATCTGTTTTTTGCAAAATATCACTATCTCGAGCTGATGTGCCGCCAGTATAAACAGCGTCATGAGATAATAGCCAAATAGCCTCTTGCTCTGAGCCTTCCTGCATGGCTTTTACATGCATATTCATAGCCTCAATTGTTGGCTCGTACTCTAGTGGCGTTTCAAATATATTCCAAACTGGCACAATATAAGCTTTCTTTTCCGGTAAGGCTGAATATCACAATATCACCTTGTCAGAGAGACAAGAAGTAATTTCAAATATCTTAACTAATTACATCCAGAAAGTACGCGTTTATTGCCATAATTTTCTTGAGAAAAACCATATTATTGATAGGATTAAATCCCTAAATATAGACGATCTGGAGTCTGCTCTATGGCAAATCTTAACCTAAAAAATATTAAAAAATCTTATGGAAAGATTGATGTTATTCATGGCG
>WTHW01000055.1 GCA_011526395.1 Alphaproteobacteria bacterium | reverse complement strand
GCGCATCATCACAGAGCCGCGCCCCGTTGTGTAAGCATCTCTGATACCAGCACGTCCCATAATCAGCGCACCTGTTGGGAAATCAGGGCCCGGCACAATTTCCATCAATCCCTCAGTTGAAATCTCAGGATTGCGCATCACAGCCTGACAGGCTGAAATCACCTCAAACGGGTTATGTGGCGGCACATTGGTTGCCATACCAACCGCGATACCCCCTGCGCCATTGACCAGCAAATTGGGATATTCAGCTGGCAGGACAGATGGCTCAAGCTGTGTTTCATCATAGTTCGCGATGAAATCAACTGTCTTATTATCAATATCACGAAGCAAAAACTCAGCAGACTTTGCCAGACGCGATTCTGTGTAACGCATCGCCGCGGCAGGATCGCCATCAACAGAGCCAAAATTACCCTGACCATCAACCAATGGCACACGCATTGAGAAAGCCTGCGCCATACGCACCATTGATTCATAAATAGAGCTATCACCATGCGGGTGATAATTACCCATCACATCACCAACGATACGCGCTGATTTGCGTGGCGGCTTTGACCAATCGTAATTACCTTCAATCATGGCATATAGAATGCGTCTATGGACAGGTTTCAGCCCATCTCGCACATCAGGCAAAGCTCTTGAGACAATCACGCTCATCGCGTAGTCAAGATAAGAGCTTTTCATCTCATCTGCGATAGAGATAACAGTGTTATTTTGCTGATCAGAATCAGTCACGGCAACGCTCCCTATAGTCTTGTTTTCAAGACAAAATCCTATGGTTTTATCCTACCATAAATGGGCATGTATCCCTAATGAAATACCTGTCCAAATGCCAAGATTTGTACAAAAAGAAAGCCGCTGTAAAAAGCGGCTTTACAAAATTTGTAAAAATGTCCAATTTTACCTAAAATGGGATGTCATCATCTATCCCACCGGATGATGCCATTGGTGGTTCAGGCAGATTGCCAGATGATGATTGCGGTGATGACATTTGCTGGCCGCCACCATAACCATCATCACCCATCGGTGCGCTCATTCCACCAGACTCACGTGCGCCTAGCATCGTCAATTCACCACGATAACGCGCCAACACAACCTCAGTTGTATATTTCTCAACACCTTGCTGATCTGTCCACTTACGGGTCTGTAATTGGCCCTCAATATAGATTGTAGAGCCTTTGCGTAAATATTGTTCAGCCACACGCGCTAGGTTCTCATTGAAGATCACAACGCGGTGCCACTCAGTACGCTCACGCTGCTCACCTGTGTTCCTATCCTTCCAACGCTCAGAGGTTGCAAGAGACAAATTCACAATCTTGCCGCCATCTTGTGTTGAACGAACCTCTGGGTCACGCCCCAGATTACCAACCAATATCACCTTATTGATACTACCAGCCATGATTGCCCCCTTTTGGGTGAAGAATTGCGACGATACGCCATGAAATTTCTAGAATTTTATCCTAGCCAAATTTACAGAAAATAACAGAAATATTTTGTCCTATATTTCCAAATTCCAACTTAACCCTATATAGTGAGGTGCCAATTGCCAGCTTCAGCAGGATTTTTATTTTGACCAACGATATTTCTTCTCGCCAAATTTCAGTACGAGGCGCCAAAGAGCATAATTTACGCAATGTAAATGTGGACATGCCACGTGATCAACTTGTTGTAATTACAGGACTTTCTGGATCTGGTAAATCAAGTCTTGCCTTTGATACCATTTATGCTGAAGGCCAAAGGCGCTATGTTGAATCGCTTTCTGCCTATGCAAGACAATTCCTTGAAATGATGCAAAAGCCTGATGTTGAGCTGATAGAAGGCTTATCACCAGCCATTTCAATCGAGCAGAAAACAACATCAAAAAATCCGCGCTCCACCGTTGGCACTGTTACAGAAATTTATGACTATATGCGCCTTTTATGGGCACGTGTTGGCATCCCCTACTCGCCTGCAACTGGCCTTCCGATTGAATCCCAAACTGTCAGCCAAATGGTTGATATTATTATGGGTTTCGAAGACGGAACGCGCCTTTATCTTCTGGCTCCAATCGTGCGCGGCCGCAAAGGTGAATATCGCAAAGAATTGGCTGAATATATGCAAAAAGGCTTCAGCCGGGTGCGTATTGACGGCGAATTCTACGACCTTGATAGTACACCAGAACTAGATAAGAAAAAGAAGCATGATATCGAAATTGTAGTCGATAGAATCATTGTGCGTCATGAATCTGACGAGCTTGCCACAAGACTAGCAGATTCGTTTGAAACAGCCTTAAATTTAGCAGACGGCCTTGTATTTGCAGATGATGCCAAGACAGAAAAGCGCACTGTTTTTTCAGCAAGATTTGCCTGCCCTGTATCAGGTTTCACAATTGATGAGGTAGAGCCACGCTTATTTTCCTTTAACAACCCCTTTGGCGCTTGCCCTAGCTGTGATGGGCTGGGAACTGAAAGCCATTTTGATGCTGAGCTAATCGTGCCAGACAAACAAGCAAGCTTGCGAAGCGGCGCTTTGGCACCATGGGCAAACAGCTCTTCAAAATATTACATGCAGACACTCGAATCGCTAGCACGGCATTTCCAATTCTCTCTTGATGTGCCTTTCACGAAATTAGATGCAAAGGTACAGAATGTCATTTTAATGGGCTCTGGCAGAGAAACAGTTGTCATGCAATATGATGATGGTCTGCGCTCCTATCGCACACAAAAACCATTTGAAGGGATTATTCCGAACCTAACGCGCAGATATCGTGAGACTGATTCTAGCTGGGTGCGTGAAGAGTTGGATAAATTCAGAGCCAATCATCCATGTGAGACTTGTAACGGCAAGAGACTAAAGCCAGAATCCTTAGCTGTAAAAGTGCAAGATAAAGACATTTCAGACATCTCCTCTTTATCAATTGCTGAGGCATTAAGCTGGTTTACAGCATTAGAGAGCGAACTTGACCCGCAACGCGCAGAGATTGCATCACGGATATTAAAAGAGATAAATGAGAGGCTGGGATTCCTAGCCAATGTTGGGCTGAATTACCTTAATCTGTCACGAAACTCAGGCACCTTATCAGGTGGTGAGTCTCAACGTATTCGCTTGGCGTCACAAATTGGGTCAGGCCTAACAGGTGTACTTTATGTTTTGGATGAGCCGTCAATCGGCTTGCATCAACGTGATAATGACCGCCTGCTCGCAACGCTCACAAGATTGCGCGATTTAGGCAATACAGTTCTTGTTGTTGAACATGATGAAGACGCCATCAGAACCGCTGACCATGTTATTGATATGGGGCCTGGGGCTGGTGTGAATGGTGGCATGGTAGTCGCGCAAGGCACAGCTGATGAAATCATGGCAAATAAAGCCTCACTCACAGGGCAATATTTATCTGGCGATAAGGAAATTGCGATACCAAACAAGCGCAGAAAAGCAAAGAAAGGCAGAGCCATTACGCTCAAAGGCGCCACTGGTAACAACCTTCAAAATGTTGATGTAACCTTCCCTC
>WTHW01000086.1 GCA_011526395.1 Alphaproteobacteria bacterium | reverse complement strand
GGACAACGCCAATGTGTCGCTATTTCACGCGCGGCTGGATGGGGGTCAAAATTAATAATCATGGATGAACCCACTGCAGCGTTGGGCATCCAAGAAACAACAAGAGTTGAAAATATCATCAGAGGATTAAAGGCGCGTGGCGTTCCTGTGATCATAATTTCACACAACTTGCGACAAGTATTTAATTTGGTTGATCGTATTGTCGTATTTCGCCAGGGCAGGATCGCGGGCGTTTTAGATGCGAAACAAGCCTCCGGAAATGATGTTGTTGCAATGATCACCGGCGTTGATCAAGGCGTGCATGACAACGCGAGTTACATATAGGCCAGATTATGTTAATTGGACTTGACCCAATCATTGGACCGGAATTTTTGTATCACTTGCGTGCAATGGGTCACGGCGATGAAATTGCGCTCGTTGACGCGAACTATCCAGCATTGGAAGATGCCCGAAGATTAGTGCGCGCAGATGGAGTTGATCTGGTAAACATATTGAGAGCTATCTTACCAATCTTCCCTTTAGACGATGATAAGAATGGGTCATTCTTCAGGGCTGTTTACGCCCCACAACCAGATTTGATTTTGCCAATCTATCAAAAAATAAATGTGCTATGTTCAGAATTGAAACCTGAATCAAATGTCGTCCCTCTTGATCCGGAAACTTTTTACAGCCGAGTGCGAAGAGCGCATTTGGTTGTGGCTACTGGCGAAAAAGCACTATACGCTAATGTAATCTTGCGGAAAGGCACTATCGCGCACAGAGAAGACGGCTGAACCAGAATGACTAATCTTGCAAACCCACGCTCAGCATCAGAGGCGTCTCAACACAGGACCGGCACGAACCATAAAGATCTCCGCAATTACAATGAACGATTAATAATCGACACGATCCGACAGAGTGGAGATGTAAGCAAAGCAGATCTGGCAAAAATTACAAAATTAAGCGCACAAACAGCGACAATCATTGTGAACAAGTTATTGAACGATGATTTGCTGCGAAAAATGAAAAGTGTGAAGGGTAAGGTTGGCCAACCTAGGACCCCAATTACACTTAATCCAAACGGTGCATTTTCTTTTGGGGTGAAAGTTGGTCGCCGATCGGTTGACATCTTGCTCTTGGATTTCACGCACTCAATAATTGAACAAAGAAATCTAAGGTATGATTATCCCGAGCCAGATGTCGTTTTAAATTGGGTCACAAAAAATATAAAAGAAATTGTGGGAAACCTTCCTAAAGCCTATCAATCCAGAATTCTTGGCATTGGTCTCGCCCAACCTTTTGAGCTTGAAAACTGGAACGAAATAGTTGGAGCTCCAGACGGTAAACTTGAAAATTGGCTCGATTTTGATTTGCGTCTAGAAATTGAAAAAATTATCAATTTTCCAACCTATTTTCTCAATGATGCTTCATCTGCGTGTATGGCAGAAATATCTCAAACGCCCGAGAATTCTGGATCGACTTTTTTTTACATATACATCGGCACCTTTGTAGGTGGTGGTATTGCCATTAATGGCAAACTTTTCGAGGGTAGTAATGGCAATGCTGGAGCAATCGCGTCGCTACCATTGACTTGTTCGGACAGATACCAAGGATCGTCCTCAACACAAATAAACCATATTTCTTCGTTCAATAGTCTTGATCTTTGGGCAAGTAAGCAGGGCTACAGCCCCGAGGTGTTCACTATGGACCCGCTCACACCAGAGGTAGAAACTGAATTTGCAAAGTGGTGCGATAGCGCTGCAAATGGACTAGCGATGGCAATCGTTTCTGCTCAAGCATTTTTAGATCTGGATTTCGTGGTAATTGATGGCAGTTTGCCCGCTCACTTAAAGACGCGAGTTGTTAAAGCGACGAATGAAGCCATCAGCAACTATGATTTGCGCGGCATAGATACACCGACAATAAAGGCTGGCCAGTTAGGAAACGATGCAAGGGCCTTCGGAGCCGCATTGATGCCGTTGCGAGCAACTTTTGGATTAGAGTCCTTGCCATATACCAATTAAACATGCGCGCTAGCCAAGTTTACTTACGACCCAGCCCCCTAAGGGACTGAGCTTTTTCTTTCTAGGGCTACTCTACCCCAACCGTTTCCTTTCGACATAGACCCTCAACCACGCCCAGTAGTGGGCCTGATTGCGGAAGCCTTGCGCCTGAGCTGCGAGGTCCTTGGCTTGGTCGGTTGGAACACCACCCTCGTGAATGTGGATGGCAACCCTTTCCTCGAAAGCTTCGATGTCAGGGATAAATGTAGAAAATGCGAAGGACCGTCATTTCTTCACAATTAAGCACGCTGTTACACAACAGACCTTTAAGAAAGCCTATGACGCGCTTGAGCAAATCAATCTTTGGTCAGCTTGTTTGGCTCGGTTGAGTTAAATTTCTTGACTAATACACTGCATAGGATAAGCGAGTGTTCGATGGTCCTTCGAGCCTATTGAGGTGAGAAGGTTAATAGGGAACGCAGTGAGGTAAACACCAAGTCTGCGACTGCCCCCGCAACTGTAGGCGGATTTGGCATCGATTATACCACTGGCAAATGCTGGGAAGGTTCGATGCAAGCATTACCGCAAGTCAGGAGACCTGCCATCATTACATAAACTGCACTAGGCGGGGTGACCTAGAAGTTGTGTGTTACTTAAGCGCAAGGTGCGCTCATGTTTCCATGACAAGACGACCCGTTGAACGCTCTAACGCACTAAGGAGATATTATGCGTTCACTTAAGCAAAATATACTGGCTGGACTACTGTCTGGTTTAAGTTTTGTCTCTGCGACAGCTGTTGCAGCTGAAGAAAAAATGAAAATTGTCGCAAGCTTTTCAATTCTTGGCGATATGGTTGAACAAGTTATTGGAGAGCACGCCAGCGTCACAACAATTGTTGGCCCTGATGCAGATGCACACATTTACCAACCATCCGTCGCAGATGCTCGTTCTGTTGCAGATGCAGATGTTATTTTTGTAAACGGCCTTGGATTTGAAACGTGGTCAGATACCCTTATTGCTGAGTCAGGAACAGAAGCGTCTGTTCATGTAGCAACTGACGGTATTACACCTGTGCTTGTGGACGGCGAGGTGGATCCCCATGCATGGAACTCTCTGCTAAACGGTGTTGTTTACGTCACAAACATCGCGGACGTTCTCAAGCAGAAATTGCCAGAGCATGCCAATGCTATTGATGCGAACAAATCCGCCTACATTGCAAAACTTAATGCACTCGATACTGAAACCAAAGCTGCACTTGCGGAACTGGGTGATGATAAGCGGACAGTCGTGACTGCACACGACGCATTCGGTTATTTGGCAGATGCATATGGTATGAATTTCTTGGCCCCCGTTGGCATTGACTCCGAAGCCGAGCCATCAGCGCAAGAGCTTGCACAGCTTATTGCACAGCTCAAAGAGGATGGTGCAGCAGCGCTGTTTGTTGAAAACATTACGAGCCCTGCCCTTGTACAACAAATCTCAGATGAAACTGGTCTAGAAATCGGTGGGCGGTTG
>WTHW01000166.1 GCA_011526395.1 Alphaproteobacteria bacterium | reverse complement strand
GTTTAGACCAGACTAATTATAAGTTTGGCGCAGTGAAAATAGTGGTTGAAAAACAGATACCATCCAAAAAGGCAGAGAAAACAATGTTAAATGATAGTTTTTTGCATGTGAAATCTCAGATCGAAAAGACTCGCCAAAGCGCGGTGGGAAGTGCCGAGATGGTTCACCTTATCGCTGTGTCAAAACAGCAACCAGATGAGAAAATCGAAGCGGCTCTTGCCACAGGTCATCGTCTTTTTGGTGAAAACCGTGTTCAAGAAGCAACAGAGAGGTGGGCGCATCGTCGTGCTTTATTTCCTGATCTGCGCTTACATCTGATTGGGCCCTTACAAAGCAATAAAGCAGCAGAGGCTGTGGCCCTATTTGACGTGATTGAGACCATTGATCGGCCGAAGATCGCCAAAGCTGTCAGCGCAGAAATGATAAAGCAAGATAAAAAACGATCTTGTTTTATTCAGGTCAATACAGGTGAAGAGCCACAAAAATCAGGCATTGCCCCTCAAGATACCCTTGATTTTGTCACCTATTGTCAAAAAGACCTAGGGTTGCCAGTGATGGGTCTTATGTGTATTCCGCCTCAAACAGAAGAGCCGGCGATGCATTTTGCCTTATTGAAAAAACTCGCACAACAAGCAGGCTTGCCTCATCTGTCAATGGGGATGAGTGCTGATTATGAAGATGCTATCGCCTTTGGCGCTGATTATGTGAGAGTCGGCTCTGCCCTTTTTGGCGAAAGGCTTCCTAGATGATCATAAGCTGGCGCTCATAAGATGACGCTGATAGCTTGTTAATCAAGCAAATGGCCTGTTCTATCTCTCTTGGTAGCCAAATAGGCTTCATTATGAGCGTTTGTCTCTAGGACCAAGGGCACTCGTTGCTCAACATTTATCCCAAAGGCCTCTAATTGTGAGACTTTCTCTGGGTTATTGGTCATGAGTTTGACAGTTTTGACGCCCAATTGTTGGAGCATGGCCGCTGCTGGGATAAAAATGCGCTCATCTGTGGCAAAGCCAAGACGATGATTGGCATCTACCGTATCATGTCCGACATCTTGAAGACCATAAGCTCTGATTTTATTCATGAGCCCGATATCGCGGCCTTCTTGTGCCAAATAAAGAAGAATGCCTCCTCCATTTTCAGTCATTTTTGCCAAAGCTGTTTGTAATTGTGGCCCACAATCACATTTCAACGAGCCCAAAACATCACCTGTCACACATTGTGAATGAAGACGAACCAGCGGATTTTCCATGACATCACCTTGCCCCACAATGATCGCGAAATGAGTCTCATCCCCGCCTTCTGAGCGAAACATCACAATATGTGAATCAGGCGCGTTTGCGAGAGGTAATTTTGCTTTGATGCCTTTGGTCATTTGCCAATGGGCTTGACTGTCATGATGTTCAGAATCAAACGCATTGACAATAGGCAAAGCATACATGTTGGCCAGGCGATTATGATGTTGTGGATCATTGGATGTCAGGCCAGCGATCAAGGCTGTTGGCAATAAGCGTGCTTGACGCAAAATACGAGTTGCTAAATCAGCCAGAGACGTCTGTGATTCACCAAGCAAAGAGACATGTTCAGGAAAGCGTTGTGCGAGGCCAAAGGTGATATCAAGAATCTCCTCTTGTGATAGCGCATTAACAGGTGTGCTAAACACAGGGCGGCTGCCTGACGCTTTGCGGCCCAAGGCTTCAATATGCTGGCGACGCATACATAATAATGTGCCTGATTGCGCAATTTCTTCCATTTGTGGATCAGGATAATCACTAAATTCTGCAGCGCGCATTAATGCTGCGCGATTGTTACTGCCACGAATTAAGATAGACTCGCCACGACGAAGAGCCGCAAATGCTTGTGATAGGCGCCGATAAGATGGTGAGATTTTAGTCTGTAAAGGCTGCATGTTATCTTCCTCCTCGCCTATGCATTTGTGATATGATGAAGATGTGCCTAATATCTTGCACTTCAATCCTGAGCTATTTACTCTTTTATAAAAGAGATCTACCTGAAAGGGCACTTAAATGACAGCGTCATCTTCAAAATTATCACCAACAACAAGGTTGATGATTATCGATGATGATGAGATGTTGCGGATGGTCTTGCATCAACAATTTCAAAATGAAGGTCTAACGCATATTTTTGAAGCAGGCTCTTTATCTGAGGTTTTTGATCATATTGGGTCTGCTAATCCAGATATCATATTGCTTGATGTGCAACTGCCAGATGGTAGCGGTTTTGATATTTGTCAAAAATTAAGACATCAAGGCTTTGATAAACCTATTTTAATGCTGACAGGTCAAGATTCTGAACAAGATATCATTCGTGGTCTTGAGGCAGGCGCCAATGATTATATTGCCAAGCCTATGCGCATGGGTGAATTATTGGCGCGTATGAAAACACATTTGCGCCAACATAAATTATCAGATGATGCTCGTTTTGATATTTGCGGTCTTGATTTTGTGCCAACGATGAAAACCATCGCTTCTCAACAAACAGGCATGAAAGCTATCTTGACCGAAAAAGAAACAATGGTGCTCAAATTGTTAAATAAAAATGCACCTGCCACAGTCTCTCGAGAAGACATGCTTTCTGAAATTTGGGGATTTCAAAAAGGGCTGACGACACATACGCTTGAAACCCATATTTATCGATTGAGGCAAAAGCTCTCACGCTTGACAACAGATACCATTATTGAAACAGCGCCAGATGGCTATCGTCTCTCAGATCAGTAATATAAGGGATATATTTCTGGATATATGGCTGGGGCGGTAGGATTCGAACCTACGGTACACGATACCAAAAACCGATGCCTTACCACTTGGCCACGCCCCAATATCCATATCAACAGAGCCTATCTATAAGCCCTATTACGCAGATTACATACCTATCTTATGACATTGTTGCAACAAAAAATATTGTGCTTTTTTCATAATCACATGACGAAGGTGTGAAAGCAGAGGGCATCAGCTGTCTTATCAGCGTTAAAAGAAGCGCGTCTTCTGACACCAAATACCTTTATTTTCAAGCATCCTCACATAGGCTTGGGCCGCGTCATCATCTGATAGTAAGGCAAAACAACTAGCGCCAGACCCGCTCATCGCTGTGCCAAGAAGATCTTGTTTTCCCATCATGTGAGATTGACTCATCTCGTTAAGTAACATGTCTATTTGAGGGTAAATTTGACAAGCAGCAGCGGTTAAATCATTGCCAATCTCTAATAAATCCTGCCAAGCGCCTTGATGAAGGAGATGGGTGACGGTCTGTGTCTCTATATCTGAATAATATGTGTTGGATTGTGCATAGGCGGCAAAGACAGAAGCGGTATCTGCATGAATAAGCGGATTGGTGATCACCATAATTGGTCTCTTGTCTTGTCCTTCATCTTTATCATGATGATCTTTTGGCAAGAGAGGAGAGAGCGGCGTATCTATGGCTTGTGTCATCACATGCATCTGGTTATCAAAACAGGCAGGCACATCTGCCCCAAGCGTGGCGAGATGAGAGC
>WTHW01000005.1 GCA_011526395.1 Alphaproteobacteria bacterium | reverse complement strand
GGTCTTTATCACAGCTGGCATGGGCGGCGGTACAGGCACAGGGGCTGCACCTGTCATTGCCAAAGCCGCAAGAGAAGCTGGCATTCTGACAGTTGGTGTTGTCACCAAGCCGTTTGAATTTGAAGGCCCAAGACGCATGAAACAAGCCACAACTGGTATTGACCAGCTGGCCGCGCATGTTGATACGCTGATTGTTGTACCGAACCAGAATCTGTTCCATGTCACGAACGAGCGCACAACATTTGCAGATGCCTTCCATATGGCTGATGAAGTTTTGTATCAAGGTGTCAGCGGTGTGACTGATTTGATGTTAAAGCCGGGCATTATCAATCTTGATTTTGCGGATATCCGCTCTGTAATGACAGAGATGGGCAAAGCGATGATGGGCACAGGTGAAGCATCAGGCGAAAACCGTGCGATTATGGCGGCTGAGACTGCGATTAATAACCCGCTATTAGAAGATACAAGCTTGCTAGGTGCCAAAGCGCTTATCATCAATGTTACTGGCGGCACAGAGTTGACGTTCTATGAGGTTGATGAAGCTGTACAACGTATCCGCCGCGAGGTTGATGAAGATGCCAATCTGATTTTCGGCTCAGCAATTGATGAGACATTAGATGGCACCATCCGTGTATCCGTTGTCGCAACAGGTATTGATGCCAATGCCATGCAAGCGCCATTGCATCGCCCGTCAATGAACACAACACCAGCTATGTCACAGGCAACTGAGAGTGTGATGAGCGAGACGCCAGCAGATGTATCAGATGAGACCATGAGCAATGTGAAATTGCCTGAAGAGGTAGCACCAGCGCCTATCTTGGATGCTGAAATGCCTGATATGGCAGAACGCATGGATTCTGATGTGCCTGTGATGATGGGAGATGTGCCAGAGCATAGCCTTTCAGAGCCAACTATGTCTGACGATATCGCTGTATCTGAGCCAGCAGAGATGGTGGCAGACGCAGATAATGCGCAAATTGATTTAGAAGAAATGGTGGCAAGCATTGATAGCCTAGCAGAAGAATCTGAGCAGGTTGAAATGGCATCTGGGACAGCTGATATCGTCGCTGATAAGAGCGAAGATGATGCCTTTATTCCAGCCGCGCCTGTGAATATCGAGCAGGCAGATATCCCAGCTGCTACAGCACCTATCCCTGAATCACGTCCGTCTTTGATAAGGCAGATCTCTGGTCTTTGGCGTCCGCGCGCTAGCGAGAAGGAAGAAGCCAAGGTAGAAGAGCCAGTGGCAACCCCTGAAGAGCCTGCCATCTTGAACCTATCAAGAGGCGCTGCTTTGCAGGAAACACTGCCGATTGGTAATCAGGCACCATCAACACAAGAAGCAGATGATGAGCTAGATATCCCTGCATTCTTGCGTCGTCAGGCAAACTAGGCTGACGATACTGTTCCCTTCATATGTAGCAGTCTGTCAGAGGCAGGCAGACTGCTACAAAAGGTTACAGTAAAGTGATTTGGCTTTCCCGATCACCTTCTATAGGTTAACGCTTGGAGGCGTGCGTGAGCATGGCCGAGAGGAGCTATAAATTTGAAACAAGCAGATGCAAATTCATTTGGCGCAACAAGCTTTGGCGCCATGCAGACGACAATCGCATCAGCTGTCACCATGTCAGGTGTCGGTGTGCATTCTGGTCGTCATACTGTGATCAAATTACATCCTGCTTCTGCTGATACTGGTATTTTATTCTATCGCGCTGATATTGGCGATGATGATGGTTATGTGCTGGCACATGCAAGCAACGCCATCGAAACACAGCTTTGTACAACCATTAAAAACAATAATGGCACAGAAGTGCGCATGATTGAGCATCTGATGGCGGCATTCCATGGGCTGGGTATCGATAATCTGGTGGTTGAATTAGATGGCCCAGAAGTGCCGATTTTCGATGGCTCTAGCGCGAACATCGTTGATGCCATTCACCATGTTGGCATTATCGCATTAGATAGCCACCGCACTTACCTAGAAGTTGTTGCACCTGTGCGCGTCGAGTTAGATGCTGGCACGTGGGCGCAACTGATTCCAGCGCCGTCATTACAGCTGGATATTTCAATTAATTTCACTGATCCCGGCATTGGCGAGCAATCATATCGTTATGATAGCCGTGATGAGCATTTCAGCACTGAAATCGCGCATGCGCGCACATTCTGTGTTTATTCAGATGTTGAAAAAATGCGCCGCGCTGGCCTAGGCAAAGGTGGCTCGCTTGAAAATGCACTTGTCTATGATAATGGCACCTTGATGAATGAAGGTGGCCTGCGCATGGAAAATGAATGCGTCAAGCATAAGGCACTTGATTGCATTGGTGATTTATATCTTGCAGGCATGCCTATCAAAGGTCTTTTGATTGCAGAACGCCCTGGCCATCGTCTTAGCACTTTGTTAGTGCAAGCCTTGCTTCGTGATGAAAGCGCTTATCGTATTGTCAGCTCTGATGAAGATGTCATCGCAAGCTCAGCTGATACGATTCAGATGACTTTGGCAGCTAGCGCCTAATATCTTTTCCTCCTTATCTTCGCATGTGGAATTCATTCAGAAATTCCGCTTTATCCTGTCGTGAAATGCGCTATAACTAGAGGTATGATTATCACTAAGGATAAAGAGATTCATCTGATGCAACGCTCTCTTCGATATCTTCTGACGATTGGCATGGCTAGCACGCTATTTGCCTGTGCTGGCAATGATGAAGCATCATTATTGGTGCAAGAGGAAAAGCCTGTGGAAGTGCTATATAATGAAGCACTTGATACAGCGCTAAATGAATCGCCAAGAGCCGCTGCCCCAAAATTTGAGGAAGTTGAACGCCAGCACCCTTATTCAAAATGGGCCACGCAAGCACAAGTGATGGCGGCATGGGCGTTTTATCAAGATAATCAATATCCGCGCGCGATTGCCGCGCTTGACCGTTTTATTGAGTTAAACCCAGCTGGTGGTGAGCTGACTGAATATGCTTATTATCTACGGGCGCTATCTTATTATGAGCAAATCGTGAATGTGGAACGTGATGCCGCGATGACAAAGGAAGCCAAAGAGGCTTTTGAAGATATCTTGCGCCGCTTTCCCAATAGTATCTATGCCAGAGACAGCCAGCTGAAGCTTGATCTGACAAGAACGCACCTTGCTGGCAAAGAGATGACAGTGGGACGCTTCTATCTAGATGCAGGTCATTATAGCGCGGCCATTAATCGTTTTACCGTTGTTGTGCGTGATTTTGATACAACAAACCAAGTACCTGAAGCACTCTATCGTCTGATTGAGTCTTATTTGGCGCTTGGGTTGCGCGAGGATGCAACGCGCGTTCTTCAGGTTGCAGAATATAATTATCCGCAATCTGTATGGACTGAGCGCGGTATCACGCTTGTGGATGATCCAAACCGCCCTGCCCCACAAGGCTTGATTGAGGGGCTATTTACTCGAACTCTATCTGTTTTTGAATAAGGTGCCATGCTCTGTTATCTGAGCGTTAAAAATATCGTTCTTATCGAAGAACTAAGCCTTGATTTTAAATCAGGTCTGACTGTGCTGACAGGTGAGACAGGCGCGGGCAAGTCTATCTTGCTTGACTCGCTTGGGCTTGCACTTGGCGCGCGTGCTGATTTCGGCCTGTTGCGCAAAGGCACTGAGCGCGCATCTGTGACAGCGCGGTTTGAGATTGCGCCTGATCACCCTGTCTGGCAGTTGCTTGATGAGGCGGGGATTGAGCGGTCAGATGAGTTGCTGATTAAGCGCCAGATCAGAGGTGATGGCAAATCGCCTGCTTCGATTAATGATGAGCCTGTATCGGTAAATTTATTGCGCATGTGCGGTGATATGTTGGTTGAAATTCAAGGCCAGTTCGAAGGGCGCGGCCTGCTGGATGCAAGTAACCATCTAGGGCTTCTTGATAGGGCGTGCCAGCATGATGATACGCTGGCAAAATTAAAAGAGGCCTATCAGGGATGGCATAAATCACGCAAAGACTACGAAGCCGCTGAAGCCCTATTGGAAAAAGCGCGCGAGGAAGAAGAGTGGCTTCGTGATGCAGTTGAACAGCTTGATTTGCTAGATGCCAAGGCAGGTGAGGATAATGCGCTGTCAGAAGAGCGCGCGCTGTTTACCAATTTAGAGAAAATTGCAGAAGCGCTTGGGATTGCTGATGATGCTTTACGGGCTGAAGCAGGTGCTGAGGCGGCGATATCGCGCGCGCTATCTGCGATTGAACGTGTGGCTGATGCTGGGGCAGGGCGTCTTGATAATGCACTTGATGCGCTATCACGCACGATGGCTGAATTATCAGAAGCAAGTGCTGAATTAAGTTCTGTGGCATCATCATTAGAAGCAGATCCTACAAGGCTGCAGCAAATTGATGACCGCTTGCATGAAATCCGCACACAAGCGCGCAAACATAATGTTTCCAGCGATGAGTTGCCGCAGATTCATGAAAGCCTTGCCATGCGGTTAGCGCAGTTAGATGATGGGTCTGGCAATTTGGCGGAATTGAAAGCCAAAGAGCGTGAATGGCGTGATTATTATCAGCGTGTGGCACAAAGCATTACAGAGCGCAGACGCGCTGTTGCCGCAAAGCTAGATGAGGCTGTAATGGCAGAATTACCGCCCCTAAAGTTAGAGGCAGCGCGCTTTGCCACCTTATGCAAATCAATCAGTGATGCAGAAGATAACAAATGGACGCCGCTTGGCTGGGATATTGTTAGGTTTGAAGCGGCCGCCAATCCAGGGCAAGATTTAGCCCCGATTGAAAAAGCAGCATCAGGCGGAGAGCTGGCGCGATTCTTGCTTGCGCTAAAAGTGGTATTGGCGCGCACAGAAGCGCCAAAGACACTGATTTTTGATGAGGTTGATTCAGGTGTGGGCGGCGCTGTGGCGGCGGCTGTTGGCGAGCGTCTATCACGCCTTGGTAAAGCGGCGCAAACCCTTGTCATCACACATTCACCGCAAGTTGCCGCCAAAGGCAACCATCATTATAAAATCGCCAAATCAACACATGATGATAGTGTGATAAGCCGCACAGATATGTTGACAGAACATGAACGCGCAGAAGAAATCGCGCGCATGTTAGCAGGTGAGCATATCACGCCAGAGGCGCGCGCGGCGGCTGTGACATTGCTAGGTCATGACAGTGTTTGATATCAGCCAAGAGCCTGCAAATTTAACGCCCATTGAAGCGGCAGATAGGCTAGCACAGCTGGCGAAGCTGATTGCCTATCATAATGATCGCTATCATGGGCAAGATGACCCTGAGATATCTGATGGGGCGTTTGATGCGCTGGTGCGGTATAATCGCGCGCTGGAAGAGGCCTTTCCTGAATTGGTGCGCAAAGATACGCCAGAAGCCCAAGTGGGGGCAAAACCGCAATCTGGCTTTGGTAAAATTGTGCATGAAATCGGGATGCTATCCCTATCAAACGCCTTTGCAGATGAGGATGTGCATGAATTTATCGCGCGCATAAGGCGGTTTTTATCACTTGATGATACCGCGCCGGTGACTTTGATGGCTGAGCCAAAGATTGATGGTCTGTCATTGGCGCTACGCTATGAGAGCGGCACATTGGTGCAAGCCGCCACAAGAGGTGATGGGACAACGGGCGAGGATGTGACGGCAAATATTATGGTCACAGATGCCATTCCAAAAAGCCTAAAAGGCACGCCGCCAGCTATCTTGGAAGTGCGCGGTGAGCTGTATATGGATAGAGATGATTTCATCGCGCTGAATAAGGCGCAAGAAGAGAAAGGCGCAAAGTTATTTGCCAATCCGCGTAATGCCGCCGCTGGCTCGCTTCGCCAGAAAGATGCGAGTATCACTGGGGAGCGCAACTTGCAATTTTTTGCCTATAGCGCGGGGGTGATTGAAGGCCAGAATTGGGAAACACATTCGGCCTTTTTATCTGATTTGCGGGGCTTTGGCTTTCAGGTGAATGATCTGACGAAATCATGTGATACAGCAGAAGAGCTGATTGCGCATTATCAGATGATTGGTGAGGCGCGCGCTGGCTTGCCATATGATATTGATGGGGTTGTTTATAAAATTGACAACCATGAGTATCAAAGGCGCCTTGGGCAAGTGGCGCGTGCGCCGCGATGGGCGATTGCGCATAAATTTCCTGCTGAAAAGGCTGTTACAACGCTAGAGGCCATTGATATTCAGGTGGGCAGGACAGGTGCTTTGACACCTGTTGCGCGGCTGGCGCCTGTGAATGTGGGCGGGGTGATGGTCTCGAACGCGACCTTGCATAATGAAGATGAAATCATCCGCAAAGATATTCGCATTGGTGATACGGTTATCCTGCAACGTGCAGGTGATGTGATACCGCAGATTGTTGAGGTACTGGTTGATAAGCGCCCCAGCCATTCTGTGGCATATGAATTTCCAACGACCTGCCCTGCTTGTGGCAATCCTGCCTTGCGCCCTGAGGGTGAGGCAGTGCGCCGTTGTTCTGGGACATATACTTGCCCGGCGCAATTTAACGAATCGCTGAAGCATTTTGTCTCGCGCAATGCCTTTGATATTGAAGGGCTAGGTGCCAAGCAGATTGAGCAATTTATTGCAGCTGGCTGGCTGACGGAGCCGGCAGATATTTTCAAGCTGACAACGCGCTTTGATGAGATTGCTGGCCTTGAGCGTATGGGCAAGATATCAGCACAGAATTTGATATCAGCGATAAATGAGCGTCGCACCATCGCGCTGGAGCGTGTGATTTTCGGCCTTGGGATCAGGCAAATTGGGCAAGCCACTGCCAAATTACTAGCGCTGAATTATGAGACATTACCAAAGCTGGCAGAGGCGGCGCGCCTTGCACATGATAAGACACATCCCGCTTATGAAGATTTGGTGCGCATTGACCAAATTGGAGATGCGATGGCTGATGATATTATTGCCTTTTTCAGTGATGAGGCAAATCAAAAGGCGGTGGAAAATCTGCTCGCTGAGATAACGCCTATCGCACCTGAGAAGCCGCAAGATGATAGCCCTGTGGCTGGCAAGATTGTGGTCTTTACAGGCACATTGACCTTGCAGTCACGAAGTGAGGCAAAGGCAACAGCAGAACGCCTTGGGGCAAAGGTATCTGGGTCTGTTTCAGGGAAAACAGATTATGTCATTATTGGCGCAGATGCTGGCTCAAAAGCCAAAAAGGCTGCAGAGCTGGGTGTTGCCATGCTGAGTGAAGAAGAGTGGCAGGCTCTGATTTCAAGTTGAGATTATAGCCTATCTTTAAGATAGCGGCGCGCATTTGCCAGCAAGCCAGCTTGCCATATCAGCTGAGAGATGTGGTGATACCAAATCATAGACAGAGTGATGATAGTCATTGAGCCATTGCAAGGCATCAGCGTCCAAAAGTGAGGTGTCAATTAGGCGGCTTTCAAAGGGGACAAAGGTGAGTGTCTGAGGCGCAAGGAAGCCATCTTGCACCGCCTCAATCGCGATAAGATTTTCAAGCCTGATGCCCCATTTGCCAGCTTCGTAATAGCCTGGCTCGTTTGAGAGGACCATGCCAGCGGCAAGGGCTGGGCTGGGGCGTTTTGAGATATGTGATGGGCCTTCATGAACAGACAGGATATGACCAACACCGTGACCTGTGCCATGTGCATAATCAAGCCCCCTTGCCCATAAAGGCGCACGGCAAATCGCATCAAGCGCTGTGCCATTTGTGCCAATAGGAAAGCGTGTCTTTGCCAATGCGATATGACCTGCTAGGACAGCGCTATAGGCTGTTGTCATCTCGTCATCTGGCGCGCCAATGATAAAGGTGCGGGTGATGTCTGTTGTGCCTGTTTTGTAATGCGCGCCTGAATCAATCAATAAAAGCGTGTTATTTTGAATGAGGCTGTCGGCATTTTTTAGGGCGCGATAATGGATGATGGCGCCATTTTCACCTGAGCCCATGATGGTATCAAAGCTGTCGCACAGATACCCATCAGATGATGCGCGATATGATTGCAGTTTTTCAACCAGATCTGTTTCATGATACGAGGTGATATCATCGCAAGCCTCAAGCCAATGCCAAAAGGAGCAAACAGCAATCGCATCTTGCAAATGCGCCTTTGCAAAGCCATCAAGCTCGGCGGCATTTTTGCAGGCTTTGGGTAAATATAAAGGGCAGGCCTGTTCGGTAAAGGTGACGCCGTCACGTTGCAAGCCCTCATATAAGGCCATTGGCAATGTTTGCGCATCAATGCTGTAATGACCTGATGGCAATGAGGCGCAGAAATCTTGCCAGCTTTTGGAAGGCAGATTGTCATAATCCCCCTCAATCAGATGGGGGGTGCCTGTGGCAGGAATATAGGCAAAACATAAATGAAAAGGCGTATTGGCCAAATCATTGCCACGAATATTAAACAGCCAATTTACACAATCAGTCGCGCTGATGATGATGCCATCTTGGTGATTGTCAGCCAATGTGGCTTGCAAGGTGGCAAGCTTGTCAGATGAGGATTGCCCTGTGATATCATTAGCAAGCAGATAGGCCTTGTCACGCATGACAGATGGCCTGTCATGCCAGAGGCTATCAAGCGGGTTTTCAGCCAAAGGGCGCCATGTGATAGGGGTATCGCCAGCTTGTTTTGGCAAGCGGCGCGCGGCGGCTAGCGTTGTTGTTTGCGCATCATAGCCAAGTGTTAAGCCATCAGCAGAGCTGGCCTGTTCAGATAGGATATCTGTGATAGCGCTGGGCGCTGAATCACGCCATTGAAAGATATCATTATCAATTTGCTGTGCCATCTGAAGATGATAGCGGCCATCAGATAAGACAAAGGCTTTATCTTGCAGAATAAGGGCATAGCCAGCTGAGCCTGTAAAACCACTTATCATGGCAAGGCGTTCATCACAGGCGCGCACCTCTTCGCCTTGAAACATATCACCGCGCCAAATCACAACACCGTCAAGTTGCTGGGCGGATAGGACGCCGCGAAGTGCCTGTAATCTGTCATGATAGATGGTGGTCATAATAATATTCCCTGCTAGCCCATATGACGTAATTCAAGCGCTGACCAGCCATCAATGCGCACACGGTTTGTGATAATCAGACCCTGCGCACGATAGGCGGCGGCAATCTGTCTTTCTTGGCTGTTAAGGATGCCAGAGAGAACAAGCCTGCCGCGCCGGGCAAGATGACGTGCAATTTCAGGGGCAAGCTGTTTGAGAGGCCCTGCCAGAATATTGGCAATCAGAAGATCATAAGGCGCTTGGTTGACCATATGACGATGAGCAAAGCCTTGTGAGGTCACACAGCGCATTGAAGATGGGGCAATGCCATTGATTTTACGGTTTTTAATCGCTGTATCTGTTGCGATTTGATCAATATCAGAGGCTGTGATCATGGCCTGTGGTATCATTTTGGCAACCGCCATCGCCAAAATCGCACTGCCAGCACCAAGATCTAGCACATTATAAACATCATTTTTTTTCAAAATATCATCAATTAAGCGCAAACAGCCTTCGGTGGTTGGATGCGTGCCTGAGCCAAATGCCTCTGCGGCATCCACAAGGATTGCCGTTGTGCCAGCTGGTGGCTGGTCTGTGATATGAGAGCCATAAATCCAAAAGCGCCCAATATGAAGCGCAGGGAAAGAGGCTCTGTTTTCTGCAAGCCAGTCGCGTTTGCCATGTGCAATGATAGAAAATTCAGGAGCGGTGCCAGATGGAGATGCCATTGATAAGGATGAGGCAACTAGCGCCTCATCAGGGGCAAAATCGCAAAAGCCCTCAACAACCCAGTAAGGCGCATCCAAATAGGGGCGTGATACTGATATAGCGAGTACAGAACAGATTTCAGTCAGCGCTGTTTCAAAGGCGGTGGTATCGTCACTTGTCTCGAAGCGGATGGACCAGCTTTCATCGGTAAGCATCAAAGGCTCCTGTTACGTCTTATTCATTTTTTCAACAAAGCTGGCGACCACTTTCTTGCGCCCTGCCCTGTCAAAAGCAATTTCAAGTTTATCACCTTCGACAGATTTGACATCACCCATGCCGAATTTTTGATGAAAGACACGCTCACCTCGCACGAAGCCTGAGCTAGATGTATCTGGCACCCAGCCATCAGCATCACGCGGCGGTGGTTGTGATATGGCTTTATTCTGGCGGCTTGCTGCACGTTGCCAGCCCGGCCCATAGCCAGCTTGACCAACACGTGTATCAGCTGTGCCAACCATAAGTGGCTCTGATCTGCCAAGCGTGAGGCCATGTGCCATATCCTCTTTGATATGCGCTTTGGGTAATTCAGAGATAAAGCGCGAAGGAATACATGCTTGCCATAAGCCATGAACGCGCCTGTTGGCGGCAAATGAGATGAATAGGTTTTTGCGCGCTCTTGTAATGCCGACATAGCCAAGACGTCTTTCTTCTTCGAGGCCAGCGCCGCCATTTTCATCTAGCGATCTTTGTGATGGGAACAAGCCTTCCTCCCAGCCGGGTAGGAAGACAGTATCAAATTCAAGCCCCTTTGCCGCATGCAAGGTCATCAATGAGACCTCGCCATCTTGGTTGTTATTTTCAGTATCCGTGACAAGTGCGATATGTTCCAAAAACCCCTCTAGGGTATCAAATTCATCCATCGCGGTAACAAGTTCTTTGAGGTTTTCAAGACGGCCTGGCGAATCTGGATTTTTGTCAGCTTGCCACATGGCTGTATAGCCTGAATCATCAAGCACAAAACGTGCCAGATCGCTTGCCATTTGTTGTTTTGCCTCAAGGCGCCAATTATCCACCAATGCAATAAATTGCGTAAGCTGGCGGCGGGCTTGTGGTTTTAATTCATCAGAATCAGCCAGCGCGCGTGCGGCGGCAAGATAGGGCTGGTTTGTGGCTCTGGCATATTCGAAAATCACTTTCAAAGATGTGGGGCCAAGCCCGCGTTTGGGCGTGTTGATAATCCGCTCAAACGCCAAATCATCAGATGGCTGGGCAATGAGGCGCAGATAAGCAAGGGCGTCTCTAATCTCAGCGCGTTCATAAAAGCGTGTGCCAACAACGCGGTAAGGCAAGCCGATTGCCATGAAGCGTTCTTCAAACTCGCGTGTCTGGAAGCCAGCGCGTACCAAAACAGCGATTTGATCAAGCGGATGGTCATCTTTAATCAAAAATTCAATTTGAGATGATAGGCTTCTGGCCTCTTCATTGCCATCCCAATAGCCTGAAATCTGGATAGCATCACCTTCATCATGGCTGGTATAAAGATCCTTACCAAGACGGGTTTCATTGTGAGATATCAAGGCAGAGGCACAAGCAAGAATATGACCTGTTGAGCGATAATTCTCTTCGAGCCGGACTGTTTGTGCGCCATCATAATCTTTTTCAAATTTCAAGATATTGCCAACTTCAGCGCCGCGCCAGCCATAGATGGATTGATCATCATCGCCTACACAACATAGGTTTTTAGGCTTTGCCGCAAGCAAGCGTAGCCATAGATATTGCGCGACACTGGTATCTTGATATTCATCCACCAATATATGAGTGAGGCGGTTTTGATATTCGCCCAGAATATCGGCGTGCTTTGTGAATATGGTCAGAAGGTGGAGCAATAAATCACCAAAATCAGCCGCATTAAGTGATGTTAAGCGTGCCTGATATGCCTTGTAGAGGTCGCCTGCTTTGCCATCTGCGATATCACCTGTCTCATTGATTGAGACCTTATCAGCAGTGAGCCCCTTATCTTTCCGTTTGCTGATCATGCCAAGAAGAGAGCGTGGTGGCCATCTTTTGGGATCAATGCCTTGTTGTTCCATCACCTGTTTTATCAGGCGGAGCTGGTCATCTGTGT
>WTHW01000254.1 GCA_011526395.1 Alphaproteobacteria bacterium | reverse complement strand
GTGCCATTTGACATCAATCTGTCTTCCGGAAGACAGATTGATGTCAAATGGCACTGTGATCCTGACGATGATATCACTCGTGAATTTGCACAAGACATCTCATCTGATGCCACCCATATCGCTGTTGAGTTATGCGACCTAGCACCATTAGCTGACTCATGAAATCAGACGATCTGCTCAAAAAAATAACACAACAGCTTCAATCAGACGAACTAGATAAAGACAATCTAACGGCTGATTTGGAGGCGCTGATAAAGCTGTATCATAAACAGGATCGCCAGCTCGACCGTCTGACAAAATTATCAGATAATACGCAAGCTAAATTATCCAAAACCAACGCAAAACTTGAAAAATTACTGCGCAATTTATCACGTTTTGTGCCAGATGCGGTTGTTGATCTTTTGATGCGAGAAGGCGGCGAACAGCTTCCTAAAAATAGCCGTGAAAAAATCACAGTGTTCTTTTCAGATGTTGTCGGCTTTACAGGCATCACAGAGCGGCTTGAACCTGAACGTCTTGCGCCATTAATGACTGAATATTTTACAGAGATGACAAAAATCTGTTCCAAGTGGGAAGGCACATTGGATCAATTTATTGGTGATGCCATTGTTATCTTCTTTGGTGCGCCAGCATCCAAAGGTGTTGAGCAAGATGCGATTCAAGCCATTGGCATGGCACTTGATATGCAACAACGAATCTCAACTCTGCGTGCAAAATGGGCCTCAGAAGGTATGAGCCTTCCTTTTAATGTCAGAATGGGCATTAGCACTGGCTATTGTAATGTTGGTAATTTTGGATCTCATGATCGCCTACATTACACCGCCATTGGCACAGCTGTTAACAGTGCAGCGCGCATCCAATCATTGAGCAAACCAGATAATGTTATGATAGCTGAAGATACCTATATGCTTATCAGGGACCATTACAAATGCACGAAAACTGATACTGTTGTTCTGCATGGGCATAAACATGCCACCACCTTATACAAAGTGGAAAATGACCAAGATAATTGGCGCGCAAATACAATCACAGCCTCTAGCGATGGATACCGTTTTTATTTTGACCCTTCAGAGGTAACAAATACAGATATCGTCAAAAATCTATTGCGCTCTGCCCTAGATGAATTAGACAATCAGACAAAATAAGAGGGGAAGATCATGGAGCCGAAAATTGCACGGATTTACCAAAGACAATTTAAGACATCAATTGATGCTTCCAATTTTATAAAGTCAGCAGAACTCATCAGCGATAGAATTTCTGCGGTAGATATGAAATATCGTTTATATCAATCTGATGAGGATCCTCTTTGCATTTTTGAGATTTGGGAATACCCAGATGAAGATGCAATGGAGTGGGTGCAAGCCTCGATGGAAGGCGCTAGTGCGATACCAAGACGATTTAGCCCAGAGACTGTTAGCACAACTGCCACAGTTAAGGTTTCAATTGATAAAACCGAATAGGCTTAATCATAAGGCCGGAAGGCCAGAATAGAAACATCATCTCTGCGCTCTTCTGACCCCTGCCATCTTTTCAACAACAGCCCCAATGCGCGCAACAGCCGTGGCGGTGTGTTATCTTCCACTGCTTCCAACGCTTCGATAACCCGCCTCGTGCCTAACACTCTTTTGGTTGCCTCTCCCACTTGAGTGGTCAACCCGTCACTGGTTAACACAAAGCTGTTACCAGCCAGCATGCAATCAAACTTTGGAAAGTCCCTAGCTGTTTCATGTTGCTGATATCCTAGCGCATGTCTTGCACCGCGCAATCTTGTCACCTCACCAGAATCTGATATGACCATCAGATCAATCGAGGCCCCGGCAAATTCCAACATACCCTCGCTCGGCAACATTTTAATGACAGCACAATCAAGCCCATCTTTACCTTGCTGGTCTTTGGTAATGCCAAGACTCTCACAAACACCTTTATGTATTTGCTCTAGCATTTGGGGCGCTGGCAATGCAAAAGGAGAGGCCGCAACTATTTTTTCTAGCACTGATGTTGTGATCAATGTCATGAACGCACCTGGCACACCATGACCTGTGCAATCAAAAAACACCAAATATCGTGCACCGCTAATTTGTCCAAGCCAGTAAAAATCACCACCAACAACATCTTTGGGTTGCCACATGACCGCAGCGCGGCCAAATAATGTCTCTAGCTGTTCTGATTTAGGTAATAATCCTCGCTGGATGGTACTAGCGTAGCTGACAGAATCACCAAAGTTACGATTTGTCTCTTCTAATAGCTTTCGGTCTCTTGTGATATCTGTCACGTCTGTGCCAGTACCGCGATATCCGATGAACTCATCATCTGAATTATATAATGGCTTACCATTGATGCGCAGTATCATAGGCTCATCCTGGCCAATATGAAGGGCATATTCAAAATTCTTAAATGGCTGGCGCGCGTTTAGGTCAGCTAGGTGTGATTGCCAATCACGATCATTTGATTTTTCACCACTAATCTCAACACGAGTTTTTCCAATCAAGCGTTCACGCTCAAACCCAGTAAGCTCAAAAAACCTATCAGAGATGTAGGTAAATCGAAGTTCTTGATCCATTTCATAGAACCAATCACCTGAAATTTCTGCCATGTCTTTGAATTTTGTCTCAGATTGACGCAAATTATTTTGGCTTTTTTCAAGTCTGGCAAAGTAAATACGTGAGGCAGCTGCCAGCTTATTATAAGTCCTGCTAACCGCACCTATCTCATCTTTCCTGAAAATAGTTGCAAGCGCTGGCTTGGAGGGACGAGATTCTATCATCGCTCTTTGCAAATTCTGTAACGGTCTTAATACTAGCCAGTTAAATACAGCTGCTAGCATCATAATAACCATAACCAAAACAATCAGAGATATGAGGATTGTTTGAAATAATTGCTCATTTCGATCATCAGCAAAAAAATCTTTATCAATCAAAAATCGGTAATTGCCAGCAGATGATGATCTGATGCCCACTTCAATGATTTTTATGTCTGGATCAGTGAATGACGCACAACCATCCATTGGCAAGCGTATAACAGTTTGTGTACTAGAGAGATTATTTTTAGATGCAATATAATCGACGCAAATGACACCATCTTCTTCAACAAGATTAAGAAGGATTTGCCTCGCTGTTTGGACATCACCTTTACCAACAGCACCATCAATGATAGGAGATAACACAGCAATGGACCTGCTTAATCTGTCCTCTGCTTGCTGGGCAGACATCCTATCAAGGTAGCTGGAAAAGACCGCAGTCATTATCGCCAACACTGTGGCCATTATAATGATAGTCGCGATAGCAATCCGCGAAAATAGCCCACCAAATGGCGGTATGTCTTCACTCTCTATTTTGGCTGCCACCGGTTAACCTTCGTCTGCCGTCATCATAGTAAATTAGATATAAAACATATCTAATTAAAAATATCTTAATTTACTTTTTTGATAATGTCGAACAAAGCGAATGCAGCTATCTAGGCAAATTTTCCGGCTCTAAAATCCATAACGGCCTGACGCAATTCTGCCTCTGTATTCATAACAAACGGACCCATCTTTGCCACTGGCTCGCCGATAGGCTTGCCTGCCATGAGCAAACAACCGGCACCTGTTTCACCTGCCACCATTTCTAATGAGCCTGATTGTTCAAATATACCAAGTTGGTGAGGCCTGATAACTTTGTCACCAACAGTCATTTCACCATCATAGACAAAGACCATGACGTTATGACCATCTGGAATGTCATGAGCCATAACAGCGTGTGGCTTTGCCATGATATCCATATATTCCACTGGCCATAATGTTTGTGATGCACCTTCTACACCAGCATAATTGCCTGCCATAATTCTGACATGTAGCTCATCAGTAATAACTTCTGGGATATCATCTGTTTGAATATCCTGATAACGCGGCGCTGTCATTTTGTGAGCCGCGGGCAGATTTACCCATAGCTGATATCCCCATAATAGCCCTTCTGTTTGTTGCGGCATCTCAGAATGGATGATGCCGCGCCCCGCTGTCATCCATTGCACGCCGCCATCATGGATAATCCCTTCATTGCCAGCAGAATCACGATGCTTCATCGCCCCTTGCTTCATATAAGAGACAGTCTCAAATCCGCGATGTGGGTGTTCTGGGAAGCCTGCCACATACGCACCGGGATCATCATTTTTAAATTCATCAAGCATCAAAAAGGGATCAAGGTAATCTATCTGCGGCGTGCCAACCACACGCAATAAAGATACACCAGCGCCGTCTGATGTTGGCATCCCATCTACCACAGCTAATAGAGAACGTTTTTGAGACATGACTTCCACTCCTCATTCATACAAACACACCAGTTGGTTATGATACAAAACATGTATCAGCTTAGGCTGAGTTTCAAGGTAGTCCAAATCTTATTGAAACGAATATGGGGTTTTATTTTCAGAAATATGACTTACATCTAAAACATGAATTATTTTTTGAGACATAAGATTATTCCGGCAAGCCTAGCAATTGGGTTGGCATTTGGCACAGCAAAAGCATCTATTGCAGACGATATTGTGCTGGATAACCTATTTTCTTCATTGCAAGAAGTAACAGATAGTGGTGACGCTGATCGTATCGTAACTGAGATTTGGGCGCGTTGGACGAACCATCCTACAAATGTGGCCCTAACAGATAGGCTCATACGTGGTACTGCCATGATGAACCAAGGTGATTTTGTACATGCTGAAGTCATCTTCACAGACATTATTACCGAAGATCCAACCTATGCTGAGGCTTGGAATAAACGAGCGACTTTATTTTACGCACAAGGCAAGCACGCTCAATCAAGGGCAGATATTGCACAAACGCTGTCGCTAGAGCCTCGCCACTTTGGCGCTTTAGCAGGGCTCGGCATGATAGAATTATCGGCAGGCAATTATGAGGCCGCATTGCAAGCCTACGAGCAAGCTGTTGCTGTAAATCCGCATATGACGCAAGCCAGCGAGATTATTGAAAAGCTATCTAGCAAGTTGCGTGGGATAGCGCTCTAACGCTAATTCAACAATAATGAAATTGGGCCAATTTCATCAGCTTCCGCTGATGGGATAGCAGCAAGCGGCTGTTCTGTTTGCTCTGCGTCTGCTGCATCCTCAGCTTGCTCTTCGTCTGTTTCTTCTGACTCTTGCGTGCTATCTGTTTCAGGAAGATCCGGCGCTGTTTGCGTAACTGGTAGGCCGATTTGGATGATATCTGCTAAGTCAATTTGCACAACACCGGTTTGTGAGCTAGCACGAACACCAAATGTTTCAGCTAACTCCGTGGCGGCTTCTACATCGCTCACGCCTAGCGCAATTGCATCTTGTGAAATCACCAATTCAGGAACAGCGCCTTGTTCAGCAAGTGCCTGCACTCTGCTTGTTGAGACGATAGCTTGCTCAAGACGTGTTGATGATGTTGGATTGATCTGCACTGTATTTGATAGACGAGCTGTCTCGATATAGTTGCCTAGCTGCTGTTCAATAGATTGAACAGGCACTTGCAAGACATATGGCAAGCGATAGAAGGCCAAGACACCAGAGCAGTTTACTGACGGATTATTATAATCAAACGTCATGCTCAAAACAGCGTTCCCATTGCCAATGAAAGATGGGTTGCCTGTACAACGATAATCTTCTTCACGTTGGCCAGTTGATAGAGCGCCATTTTCGAAGAAATTATCATCTAGGCTTGATAGCAACCATTCATTTGGATCAAGAGAGTTATCAAATAGACGGCCGATACGCGCATCAAACTCCCCAATCGTTAGATATAAATCATCACGAAGACGGCCATCTTGGATTGTCAGCTGGTCTGTGACAGGTGCGTAGATAGCGCCGCTATTCGCAAGGAATGTTGTCACATTAATGCCTGCCTCGGCATCAATACCCAGCATAGAACCGGCGATGCGCGCACCTTGGTTTTTACCCTGCACTTCGATTTCCAACCTGTTAGAGCCGTTATAATCAATTTTATTCAAATTGGCATATTTATGGGCATTCAAACGGATATCACCATTGCCATTTAACTCAATATCATCACGGCTATCACCGCCATCATTGATAGAGTTCGCAAGGACAGTGACCGCACAACCTTGTGTGCCATCACCGCAAGTAGCATCGCTTGTTGTCACGATACCTGTTAGCTTAACAGCGTCAGACGCTTCGATACGTAATGTGCCAGAGCCCAAATTCACCAATGCGCCATCTTCAAACGTCACATTCTGGTTTAACAGGCCATCTGCATCGATGAAGATATTGCCACCAGCAGTGCTGATATTGGCATCTGCAGCAAAGGTTGTGTTGTCAGCAGATGTGGTTCTGATTTCACCACCGCCTGTTGAAACATTACCCATCACCGTTAGATTTGAGCCTGCAATCATGCGAAGAAGAGAACCATTGGTATCAATACCGCCAACACCTTCTAAGGTGAGGCTTTCATAGGAGCGGAAAGTGACGTTGTCATTAGCCGCGCCAGTATTAAAGCTGCCAGTTGCGCGTAAGTTTGAGCCAACTGCAACATCAAGTGGACCTTCTAGCGTGGCGCCTGTCATGCGCAATGACTGACCAAGAGGCCCATATAGCCATGCGCCATCTGTGGCACTAGTTACAACAAAGCTAGAATTATCGTAATTCACTGATGCCACATCAAGGGCTTTGCCTTTCTTCACGGCAATTGAATCAGAGCTATCTGGGCGCAGGCCGATAGAGCCATTCGCAGTCAGTGTGACATTATCGCCTTTGATATCCATTATAGAATCTTGCTGTGCATCCAGAATTTGATCTGGTGATGTCAGCGAAATGGTTGTTGGTGAATAGATTTGTGAGACATTAATGTCATCACTTGCTTCAGTAATCCAGATGCCATCTCTTGCGCGCGCTGTCAGCTTATTTGCAGCGCCTAATTCTGTCACAAACGCCTTATCTTCAGAACCAATCTGACCTTGCGCTGATTCAATCACAGCATCAGTTGCTGTTAAGGCCGCATTATTGTCACTGCGTACATTGAAGATATCACCATTTACCTTCAAGCGAACTTCGCCAGCAGCGTTCACAGTGTTGATATTTAGAGAGCTTTCACCACCGATGAATGCGTAGCCTTGTGCGGCATTAATATTGACCGTTGAATTATCATCAATCGTTTCAATGTCTAAATCTTCTCTTTGCGTCAAAGTCACAATGTCAGTTACTTGATCATGATAGACATCATCTGATTCAGCAGCTGCTAGCTTAATCTTGGATGCATTATCTAGCGTGCCATCAGAAATTGACTGAATTGTGAAATTATCCACATCAGTAAATGTGCCAATATTACCATTGGTAACCGTCAGCGTGACATTATCTGCCTTGATGTTTGGCGCTTCGATAAAGGCAGTTGTATCTGTTGTCTCTTTAAAGGCTTCATTTGGTAGTGGCGCATCTAGATAATCTTGTTCCCACTCATAGCCAGCAGAGAATGTTGCAATTTCTGTAGCGCCTGCGCTGTATGTATAGTTATCTGAATAGCTGCTTGTGCTAAATTTCTCATGACCTAGCTGGTAGCGTGCTTGCTGATCATTTTCGTAAGCAGTGATGCGCGCCGCATCATTACCAAGCATCTCTTCTTCTTCAGCGCTTGCTTCATAAATGAAGTTTGGATCATATGGATCTGCTGTGTAATTCCCTTCTGAGCCTGAGATATTTCTTAAGTTCCAATAATCCACATAAAGCTGTGTCATTGAGTCTTCATAAGAGGCTATCTGATCAGTCTTTTTCGTTTCAGCATATGAACCTGTTAGCTGCAAATCATTCCATAATGACAATAAAGCTGATTGTGTTTGTGTATCATCAACCTGTTCTAAATTGCCATCTAGAACAGAGCCATTATCAATCGTTAAATTCAAGTTTCCTGAAATATCGATTTGGCCAATATACATATCACCAGCGATTTCACGCATCGCAAGATTGCCGACGCGTGAATAAGCAGATACTGAGCCATTATCCAAGCTATCAATGCGAAGCGCATTGCCTGAGACATCTGAAAGCTCGCCGAACTGTGCCGTTAATGAAATATTGTCACCAACAAGTGCATCTGTAGCTGTGTTTAGGATCAAATTCTGGCCAGCTGTTAGATTAATATTGCCGTCTGTGTTCACAAGCCTGTCGATAACAAGATTGCCTGTTTCAGTCTTCATAAAGACGCCATTGCCTGAATCAATGCGAATGACTGAGCTGTTATCTTGCACAAGTGTAAGTGGTGTTGCTTCTGTACCAACTGAACCAGATGCTGAGAATGTAATATTATCAATCACCAACGAATTGGTCGAAGCACCATTTAGGATATTACCACCAGATGATGTAAGAGATGCTGATGAGCCTCTTGCTTGAATATTTGCAAGTTCAATATCACCAACAGAATTCACAGTGATTGACCCTTGGTCATCACCAATGAACTTAATATCAACTTGACGGTCAGCTGTCACATCTTGGAAGTAATATAGATTACCTTCATGCGTGGTGTCAGTTAGCACATACCATGTACATTCCTGATAAATCCAAATATCAAAACAGTTTCTTGTACCCTGCTCTTCATAAGTAAGAGATGAGGTTTGTCTTGTGTCATCAACAAGGCGGAAGCGATAATCATCTGTTACAGACGTCTCAAGAGAGGCGTAATCCACGACTGGTAGTTCAGAAACTGGTAGAGCTGTAGCTTCTCTGAAGTCAGATGATGGTGGGCGGAAGTCGGTTGAATCTGCCCATGTGATGGCGTTGAAAGAGCCCTTCTTATTGCGTCTTGTGCGGAACTGGCGATCAATTGTTACATTCTCGCCTTGCATGTAATTATAGCGCAAACCGTCTTGTGGTGTATAGCTTGTAGTACGACCTGTGGCATTATTGAGACCAGAAACATCGATTGTTGGCTTCGACAAGCTAGAGCCATCATTATTCACAACCTTAATTGTATTTCCGATACGTGTATATTGCGTGATACGTGGCATACCCAATGATGTGCCATTATCATAGCTGTTATCGACAATGGTTACTTTGCCTTCAACTTCTTGGTTTGTGATGCCAGCCATACGTATGGTCTTATTTGACTGGTTGTTGATGTTAAAGGTGCCGTAACCGTCAAGGACGTTAATTTGCCCTCTACCAGTTGAAATCACTTTACCAACAATTGTGACTTCGCCACCTTTTGCTTCGAAGCCAGATACCTCAATCACATCATCAGCTGCATTATAGCGCGCATAGACACCGTCGATACCTTCACGTGAAGCGCCGCTACCTGTCATTGTGATGTTATCAGACACGAGCGCATAAGTGCTTGAGCCATCATTATTTGTGAAGACATCATAATTCGCGCCGATCGTCAGTGACTTATCAGCAATACCAGACTGAATCAGGCCATTAATATTAACCGTGTTAGCCATGATATAGACAACGTCACCCGCGATAGATGATGAGTTATCCCATGCTTGTGTCGCTGTCGCTTCGGTACAGCTTTCAGAGTTATTCACATCTAGATATACCTGATTGCCACTACAGCCACCGACATCTTTATCTTGTGAATCGCCAATGCCATCTAGACGCGAGCTTGCTGTGTTAAAGAAACCGCCTGCAGATTCTGGATGTGCGCCGATATTATAGATGCCAGGCGTTTTATCATTCACAAAGAAGGCACCGCCAGAGGTCAGAGATATCTGGCTTGCATTGATAGATGCATTATTAAAGATAGACCCATGCAAGTTATTCACACGCACGGTGCCACCCCTATTTTCAATAGATCCATCAAGGATTAACTCAGGCGCTTTGATATCAGAGTTTGTTGGATTGTAACTTGATACATGAGGGTCATATCTGCTTGAAATATCAATTGTCGCATTCAATCCAGATGAATCAGAAATCATGCCAAAACCAACCGTCGCTGATTTGTCTGCATTGTAGCGAACAATATCAGATGTGGTTTCAACAAGCTGACTGTTAAATACAATGCGGCCTGCTGGCGCATTTGGTATTTCGATAGCGCCTAACTTCATTGGGCTATTTGAATCATTGCGAATAGTGACAGATACATCATTCTTTGATTCAATCTGACCTGTTGAGCCACCATTTAAATTATCAGCCTCGATATACACATTACCAGCTGTTGCCCAGATATCATCAACACGAATGACATCAACAGTGCCGGTATTCATTTGTGAGCGCATCGCCTCAAGGAACGTAATTTCCTGATTTACCTTATTAACAGTGTTTGTATCTCCGCCGCCATTAGCAGTCAGATCAGCTAGCTCTGTTTGAAGCGCTGATCTTTCATTCTGAATGGCTGTGATTTCAGCCGAATAATCTGTCGGCGCAATAAACTCATAATCTGGGTCTTGAACCGTTGCCAAGGCAGCGTCAATATCTGCAACATCCTGTTGCAAACCAGGTATATCTCCTGGCGGTGTGGAATTATCGTTAATCAAAGCAACCTTTGTAGCGCGATCACTATTCAACTGATTAATCTGACACTGATTTGTTGTACAGCTGCCGTCATTTTGCGAGTTGTAATATGTTTCTTGATCATTCAGGGCCGCAATCTGATTTGTAATGCGTGTTGCCGTATCTGCGTCTGCTGTGGCAGCTTTCACAGCTGTCAGATTATCAATTTGATCTTGAATATCATTGCTAAATGATTGTCCGACCTCAAACTCCCATCCAAGGAAGTCATGGCTTCTAACACTCTGGCCAGAATCACCTGTCAGATTATCAATCGAAAGACTGGCGATTGTATTATTATCTGTATAGACCCACTGAGATCCAATTTTTTGCAATGGACGACGAGTGACAGCTGACGAATTATCAGGGTCTTGAATAAAGCTGCCAAAATCCCGACCAAAAGCAATATGCTGGTGGTTAAAGACACCTGTTTCAATCTCACCATCAAGAGTCACAGTGTTATTTGAGGCACCATTCTCGTCACCGAAATTACCAGACAATGGCACAACAGCGATACCGACATATTGAAGCCACTGCTTAAAGCCTTTGCCCTTCGCATTGCGCGTGCCGTCACTTGCCTTGATAGTCAAATCACTTGCCGACTGAATTGTTGCATTTTCACGAATGCGAATATTGGTATCAACATTCAAAGTTGATTTTGCTTTTTCACCAAAAATACCTGCAATCAATGTGTTGTTATAAATATCTGTCTTTGCGACAACATCCATCCGGTCAAGCGGGTTATTTGTTGTGATTGAAACAGCGCCATTACCACGTACAAGCGAGCCAGCGGCAAAATCAATATCGTTGGTAGCGCTCAGGCTTGTCTCAGACTTACCAGTTGCCCCGATACCAGCAAGACCCCAAACAGATGTTTTGGCATGCGCTTCTACATCAGCAAGGATGCGTGATGACATCTCAATATTACCGCGTTGCGTTGTCACTGATGTATTATCACCAACAAAAATGCCAGTTGTTGCATTCGCTGTGACTTTGGTATCTGACACTGGCACACCAACGAGAGCGCCTGTATTCAATGTCATATCATCATGCGCGGTGACATCTGTTAAGGCGTTTAGCGTGATGGCACCTTTGTTTGATCCTGTGCCACGCATCGCGATATCTGAATAGGCGCCAAGATCAATGCGGTTTGATTGTGTTTGTGTTGCGCGCGAGTCGCCAACTGTTACCGAAATCGCACCCCCGCCATCAAATTTGAAATTATCATTATAGCCAGTCTTTGCCAGCTCGTTGGATGCTGTCACCGTCAAATTACGTGCATCAACATCTGCATAATTACCAAAATCAACTTCTGTTGTTGCTGAACCATTGGCACGAAGCACAGCACCTGTTGCACCAGCAAGAGCGATGGCACCAGCAT
>WTHW01000216.1 GCA_011526395.1 Alphaproteobacteria bacterium | reverse complement strand
TCCTAGCCTACCTGACAGCCTCAGAAAAAGGCACAGATGCAGACCAGCCAAGAAACCTAGCAAAGTCTGTGACAGTGGAGTAGGGGCATCATACCTCTAACATATGACAAACAGCTGACTAATAAGGTGACGAGATGAATATTTACGTAAGAAAAATTGACTATCAGACACCGCAAGATGACTTGCCAGCTGGTGGTATTGTTGAATTTGATGATGAAGGCTCAGAAGAGGTAAGCCTTGAGGGATATGGCCATGATACGTGGGTGTTTTTGGAAAAAGAAATCGCCGAGACCATCAATGGTTTTGAAGCAAGCTTCACCCAAGATTTTTCAGGCGAGGCCTATCAATTTGTGCGTAATGAGGCAGGTGATGGCTTTGTGATTTTTGATATTTCTAATGATAGTGACGAAGAGGCATAATCATCTAGCCACAAGCTTGATATCAGACATCATTACTTCCTGATTGACATCATTTATTAAAGTCAATACTGCTCACCTAAATACCTTCCTATCTGTTATCACGTAGCAGAAAGCAAACCGTATGGATTTTGTAAATATCATCGCATTGGCAGTTGCGACCTTCATCTTTGTTGTTACACCTGGCCCGGGTATAATCGCTTTATTATCACGCACATTGGCAAGGGGTGTGGGCGCTGGCTTGGTTATGGGTGTCGGCCTTATGATGGGGGATTTTATCTATCTCATCGCTGTTCTGGCATCACTGCACAGTATCGCTGATATCATTCAACCTTATATGATTTATGTGCGTTTGTTCGGTGCTATTTTCTTGGCCTATGTCGGGTACCAGCAGTGGAAAGCGCCGGCATGGGTTGTGGATGGCAAGAAACAACTTCCAGACAGCAAAGCGCAGTCAGTCTGGCAAACCTTGGGGGCAGGGATCGCGATCAGTGGCACGAACCCTAAAGTTATGATTTTTTATCTATCATTTTTGCCGCAATTTATGGATTTGACAAATTTATCCATCATGGATGCTGTGATTGTCATGATTACCATCGCACTGATGCTATTTGCAGGATGCCTTGTCTATGCCATTGGCGCAAATCAGCTATTCAAAATGATTAAGGATGAAAAAACAGCAAAGCTCATGAACCGCGTAACGGGCGCGTCCATTATCATTGTTGCTATTTTACTCGTCCTAACCTTCTAATTATCTTTTTGGAAATCAGATTGGCTGATCGCACCTAGATATTTAAAGTTAAGCACAAGGAATATCTCATCTTTGCGCGGTATATCGCGGTCTGATGTTGCATCTCTTTGATAATCAAGTGACAATGTTAAACAATCTTGGAAACCGCCAGTCCATGCCAGCGTAAAGCGTGTTTTATCACGCTGTGTTTTGCCATTTGATAAATCCCAATTTTGAGATGCTTGCAATTCCCACCCATCAGGTAGTGATTGCGATAGAGACGCAGATAAGGCTTCTCTATCTGTTTCCGATGACTTGAAATGAGCCTTCGATAATTGCGCATGCTCTATATTAATTCTAGATGATTTATAGCGCCATGACAGGTTTGTACGTGATTCATTCAACTCATAATCATCAGAGTCAGCACGCCCTGACCAGCTGATTGCCAAACCGTCATAAGGTTTGATGGCGATATTAGCGATATAGTCAGAATAATCTTTATTATCAGTTGTTGTCAGCCCGTCAGCCGTCTCGCCAGCAATGCGTCTTGAAATACCGCCAAAGCCTGACACATCCCCAAATATTGTCTGATCTGCAAGGAAGGAAATACCGATGTCAGCCCTTGTGCCAGGCAAAACGAAATCTTTACCTTGCTGGCGATGTGTTAAGAACAAATTCGCTTCATCAAGGCGGAAATCAGATGCATCTCTATTGGGGATCTCTTGTGTTCTGTCTGTGCCATCAATATGCGTGAATTTGGCACGCGGCTCGAACATAAACACACCCACATCTGATATGGCTGACACAGGCGCGCGCCAATCAAGTGACACATACGGGTTTACTTGGCCTAGCTCACCATTATGTTTTGTGTCATCTGACGTGTTTTGGATATCATAGACAGACCCAGATACACCAAGCTCTGCGTCAAGTGAGCCGCCCAAAAATTGATATTCTTCTTGTAAGGACACATCACTTGACCAGCGAACCATGTCGTTACCATCATCATTGCTAAGGTGGATGGCAGAAATTTCAGTTCTGATTTCCTGACCTTCACGAAACCCATCACTGTAGCTTTCATAATAAATATGAGGCAGGATGGATGGCTCTTTATCTGGCGTATCAGATGCCCTCACAGCTTGTAGATCAGAAGCTTCAACAAGATAATATCTATCTTTCTTTATTCTTTCGGCCTTGATCTCAGACTTTAGATTGTAATCAGTATTAAATTTATAACGCCTCATAAATGTATCTTGTGAGGTGCGGATGAGGCGCGCATCTATCTTCCAATCATCTCCCACTTGTGTGTTGTAGATGATATCCACAGCGCCAACAGTCTCTCGCTCTTTTTTATAGGTCGCGACATCTGCGGCATATAGGTTAAAAGTAAGATCTGAATAATCAGTTTTTTGGCGGTATACTGAGTGAATTGCCTGACCACGATGCTGGAATATATAAGGGCGTAATGTGATATCTGCAGACGGGCCAAGTGTTTTATAATAAGGCGTTGTGATAGTAGAGCCTTGTGAAGTCGAATATACAACTGACGGCGCAAGGAAGCCTGTACGACGCTTTACGTTTGCATCTGGATGCGCCAAAACAGGCAGATAGAAAACAGGCACCCCAAATATATGCATGCGCACATTTTCATGAATAATCGTCGCTGTCTCTTTGTTATGCGTTGTTTTTGTTGCTCTCAAATCCCAAATCGGTGACTCGCCAGCTTCAAAATCACAATCACAAGGCGTGAAACGCGAGCTTGTCATCTCAATTTTCGTCGATATCTCACCTTCAGCTACCTCAGCTGTAAAACGAGACCCATCTGATAAATCTGATATTAACGGCTCAGCGAATATCATTTTGAAATTATCACTCAGATCAAGATAATCAGTCATATGAATAGCGCCATCTGCGGTCTTGTAAATCACATGACCCGTTGCGACGGCGCTTTCAGTTTTGCGGTCATAATCAAGGCGATCAGCACGTAATTCGGCACCTTCTTGGATCAAAACAACATTTCCTGTTGCGATGAGCGTGCCTGTTTCTTGATTGCTTTCAACCTGATCAGCTTCAAATTGCACAGGCGCAGATTGCGCATATGTATGGCCAGATACGCCCAAAGCCATGGCACAAACCATCATGCTAGCCTGAAATAAAGTCTTTAGATATTTAAAACCGCTCATGAAGGTCGCACTCAATTTTGTTTTACTACTGATACAAGCTCACAAAACTTTATCACTTTGTTGAGATGAATGTAAGCGAAACAGACATAAATATGGGGTGTTTTTTATGCCAATAAAGATAGCCGGAACTTTTCTAAATTCTGGCACATTGCCTCCACTGAAAACGGATAATCATCCCACGCCTTTTTTTGAAGTGCATGTCTGTCTGTATCAGAAGAAATAAGGCGCGCAATAGCCCCTTGAAAGTCAGAGATTTCAGTATGATCTAGGATAAGCGCACGGCCTGTTGCTAATTCTGGTATGCCGCCTCTATTGGTGGTGATAAGCGCACTTCCCGCTGCTAAGGCTTCGATAACAGTCAATCCTGCTGGTTCTTGCCATAAGGATGGCACGATGCAAATTTCTGATTGCTGTTGATGCTCTCGAATATCAGATAAAGGCCTATGCCCCAAAAACACAGCTCTATCTCCTAGCGGTGCAAGGGCATCTCGCAAACGCACCTCATAATCAGATAAAATATCGGTCGTAAAATTCTTGCCCCCAGCAATGCAAATTTTCCAATCCGGATTGTCAAGAAGTACTGGCAGGGCGCCCAAACAAGCCTCAAGAAAGCCTTTTTCCGGCACCATCCGTCCAGCCATGAATATTTGCTTTGCTTTGTTAGCTGGCTTCTTTATCAGGCGTTGCGCACCCGAATAATTCACAAATGATTTGGCTTTATATTGCCCTTTGTTTTTCAGACCATCATAAAAACAGCTCTCAATATAGGATGATATCGAAATAATGCCATCTAGCTTATTGGCCAGCATTTCGCGCTCTGCAACAGTTTTAGCGCCGCGCATATCTCTTGGATCATTATGCAAATATAATGTGACCTGACTATCTGGCATCGCCTTTGCGATTATCATCGCGACTTGCGGTCTGCCATGTACTTCGATGATATCAGGGGTATGATTGGCATCATGAAGATAGCGTAAATAAGCCTTTGCAAAAGCGTAATTTCGTGATTGCCAGAAAAATGATTTTGGCGATAACCCAATAAAAGAGACATTTTTTTTCGGATTTTCAATCGCCGTGCCAAATATGGTGACAGCCTGTGTGGGCTTTGGCGCGTGATAGCTGCCCAAAGAGTAGGCGATCGTGGAGACCGCACCAGCATTTCCATCTGAAAAATGCTCTTTATAGGGTAGAATAATATCAACCATCGGCAATTTGGATTGTGACATCTCAGCTCTCTAAAAGTGCAATTACTATAATAATCGCCGTGTTTGAATATTTCGTCGCCACATTATAGCATCATCGCTGCTATTTTAGTATATAAACAAGCAAAGCGCATAGCAAACTTCATTAGGGTGATGAGGATAACTCGTCTATGAGATTATTAGTCATTAAACATGGTGCCTTAGGTGACATTATTCAGGGACTTGATACCTTTGCCTCGTTGCGCGCCCACTACACTGATGCTCATATCTCTGTTTTGACCACAGCCACTTTTGCGCCGCTTATGAAGATGATGCCCTTTTTCGATGAGGTGTTGATAGATGAGCGCGCACCATTTTGGAACCTGCGTGCAGCTCTTCATATCAAATCGATGTTCCAACGCCAGTTTGATATCATCATAGATTTGCAATGCTCCAAGCGCACCGCTAGATATCACAGCCTTTTTGCCCCAAAATCAGTAAGATGGCTTGGCACCGCAAAGGGATGCAGTGATCCCTATCCTGATTTCACAAATGTGAATAACAAAGACAGAATGCTTCATGCCGCAAAGATGCTTGGCGCAAAAGCGATAACAGCTGATCTCTCTTTTTTAACGGCAAACAAAAGCCATACAAATAGCGGCTATCATAAACATGACCTCCCATATGCTGTCTTAATGCCAGGATGCTCACCTGCAAAACCTTCGAAAAGATGGCCAGCTGAACATTACGGCGCGCTTGCAGATTTGCTCTGGCAAAATGGCATCCAGCCGATTGTCGTCGGCACAAAAATTGATTTGGAATCTTGTGATGCTATCTCAAGGGCGCGTGATTTTGTGAAAAATGAGTGCGGCAAAACCAATCTCACACAGCTTGCTATTTTATGTGCTGGCGCAAAATATTGTGTTGGTAATGATAGTGGACCTGTATTCCTTGCTGCCAAGACAGGCGCTCATACCTTGATGCTGATGGGGCCAGACACCAATCCAGCTATGTCAGCACCTAGCGGCAATCAGGCTCATTATATGAAAGTCTCAAACCTAACCCAATTATCAGCACAAGATGTGTTCGATAATTTAAAAGGATGAGCCCGGTTCCTTTAAAAAGGCAATTTCATCATTAGTTGACGGGCGGCCAATAATATCATTGCGATGAGGATAATGGCCAAAGCGTTCGATGATTTTTGTATGGTTTAGCAGTGATGTCACTCCAGCATCTGGCGCATATCTCTCAAAAATGGGCAATGCGCGTTTGTGAATATCAATATCTTCACTATGCATCATTGGCATTAACATAAATAAATTACGGGCAGATTTATCCTCTTCCAAGAACCCTTTTTCTATGCCGTTTAAACAATGGGCAAGCGCCATATCATCACCAGCAAAGGCAAGGGGAGTGTTGCGGTGAATGTTGCGTGTCATCTGATCTAACAGCAAGATGATAGCCCTTGTGCCATCTCTATCTTGCGCCCAGCTATCAAGCCTTGCGCCAAGCGCATCATTAACGAGCTTGCCGAATCTGTCTCTTAGCAATTCATCAAAAGAGTCATCTTTTTTAAACCATTGTTTTGGCGTGATCTCTTCAAACCAGAATGTAATGATTTTTGGAATAAATGCCTCTTTCATTGCGCCGTCTCTCCTATGATATCAACACTTTGCCCGGATTTAATAATCCTTTGGGATCAAATGCTGTCTTCACCATATGCATCGCTTCCAAAGCGACAGGATCTTTCACCAATTTCAGCTGTTCTGCCTTCATGGCGCCAATGCCATGTTCAGCGCTGATAGAGCCATTACATTCATATAAGGCCTCATAGATAGCATCGAATATAGCGCCTCTTTTTTGCGCCCATCCTTCATCACCGCCCTCTCGCTCAATGACGTTAAAATGAATGTTACCATCACCAAGGTGACCATAACCACAAATGCGCACTGTGGGGTCAATCTCTTTGACACGACGGCTTGCATCTGCATAAAAGCGGCCAATATCTGACACCGCGACAGAGATATCTGTATTCACAGGCCATGATTCTCGTTTTGTTGATTCAGGCGCATGCTCTCTTATGTTCCACATGGCTTGTCTTTGTGTTTCATTCTGCGCCACAACAGCGTCTATGATACGTCCTGTTTCAAACTCATCTGCCAAAAAGGCATTCAGCTTTTCAATAATCGGCACTGTGCCATCTTCAGATTCTGTTGCCAAATCACTATCAGAAGAGCCGATTTCAAATAAGAGTGCCATTTCCGGTACAGGTTGAAGCGGGCAGGGATAGTTTGGAAATTGTTTGCCAATTACCTTTAAGATATCACCCGGCATCAGCTCAAATGCTTCAACTAAATCACCTGTGGCATTCTTTAGGGCGCTTAATAATGCGACACCTGTTTGTGGGTCTGGTATCGCTGCCATGGCGGTCGCTCTGGCTTTTGGCTTTGGGAACAGCTTTAATGATGCCGCTGTGATAATGCCCAATGTGCCTTCAGCGCCAATGAATAAATGCTTTAAATCATATCCTGTATTATCTTTACGAAGCGAGGTCAGTAAGTTCATGACCTTGCCGCCCATCAATACGACCTCTATGCCAAGGCACAAATCGCGCGTGTTGCCATACCGTAATACATTTATACCGCCCGCATTGGTGGATAGATTCCCACCGATAGAACAGCTTCCTTTCGCTGCCAGATTTAAGGGGAAATACAGATCATGCGCCTCTGCTGCTTCATGAATATTCTGTAAGATACAGCCTGATTCCACAACGATTGAACGATTATCAGCTGATATGTCCCGAATGGCGTTCATACGTGATAATGACAGAACAAACATCCTGCCAGAGGCATCAGGAATGCCGCCACCAACAAGTCCCGTATTGCCACCTTGTGGTACGATATATAAATCATGCTCATCAGCAAATTTCAGTATTGATGAGACCATCTGAGTGTTAGTGGGTAATAAAATGGCAGTGGCATCACCTTTATAATTGCCGCGCCAATCTTCTAAAAAAGGTGCCATATCATCTTTGTTCGTGATGATGTTTTTTGTGCCAACTATATCAGTTAGATGTTCAAGTATCATCGATACCACCTTTATAAAATCAGCTATTTATCTGCGGCTGCTCTCTGTAATCTATCATAAATCGCTGTGCCAAGACCACCGCTTGTGATAGGCGCTACAGCGATATAATCACCCTCCAGCGCATCAGCCATATGCAACATAGCAAATAAATTGGCAGCTGCTTCCACCAAATCACCAGATGGTGACAAATTAAGATCATTATCATGACCATTTGCGCCAAACCCAATATAGATGGCGTCCTGTGAAGGCGTTATCACATCTAATTCTAATCTTTTCTTTGGGGCATAATGGCTTGTTAATTGTCCCGGTGCAGATGGCGCATGGTCATTGACGATCTGCGTTTCTTGCAGCTGAAGGTGCGGTATTTTTTCAAGCAAATCCTCTGCCGTAATCGGGCCAGGGCGCAATATGCGAACCTCTTCAGCCGTGCAATCAATGATAGTTGACTCAAGGCCAGCCTCACATGGCCCATCATCCAAAATATAGGCACATGCGCTATCTAATGATTGTGCAACATGCTGTGCTGTCGTGGGGCTAATTTTGCCTGATAAATTGGCAGATGGTGCGGCGATTGGCACGCCTGATAATTTTATCATCTCGCGCACTTTTACAGGGGCCGGCATACGCAACGCAATGCTAGGAAGGCCAGCTGTGACCAGCTTTGAGATAGCAACATCATGTTGCAAAGGGACTACAAGGCTGATAGCGCCCGGCCAGAAGGCATCTGCTATTGCAAGGGCTGTATCGTTAAATTGACCTAATGACCTTGCTTGATCCAAATCAGCCACATGGGCGATGAGGGGGTTAAAAGAGGGGCGTCCTTTTGCGGCATAGATATTTGCCACAGCCTTATCATTTGTTGCATCTGCGCCAAGCCCATAGACAGTTTCTGTTGCAAAACTCACAAGCTTACCTTCTGCCAATGCTTTGGCAGCATCTGATAATGATTGGCTTGTAAAAGGCGTCAGCATAATGGTACTCAATGAAAATGTGTAATTGCTCTACAAAGAAGTCATAGCAAAATGTGTGGTCGTTTTACAGTCACTGCAACCCCTCATGAGCTATTAAATAGATTTGGGGTTGCTATCAATAGTAATCTGGCACCGCGCTGGAACGTTGCGCCATCGCAATTATCACCTATCATTGTGTCTTCTGGCATGACAAATGATATGGAAATGGCACGCTTTGGCTTAGATGGTGTTGTGCAAAATAAAAGCCTCATCAATGCCCGGTGCGAGACAATCACCGAAAAGCCAACCTTCACAAATGCCTTTGAGACTCAAAGATGCCTTGTTGTGGCAAGCGGGTGGTATGAATGGCAGGCAAAGGGCAAGCCATATCATATTCAGCTAAATGATGGTCGTGTGATGGCCTTTGCAGGGCTCTATTTTCAAAAGGCAAATAACCGTCATTTTGTAATCGTTACAAGCGAGGCAACAGGTGATCTTGCAAAAATCCACCACAGGACACCTCATGTTCTCGCCGCACGTGATTGGCAAGCATGGTTGCAAGGAAGCTCAGATACAGCGCAATCCCTCTTAACGCCTATTGATAGCCGGCATTTCAATGCCTACCGCGTATCACCAGATGTGGGCAATGTGCGCCATGACCACGCTGGTCTAACAGCTCCTTTTCAGCCAGCTGAAGACGCGCCAGCGCAGGCTGATCTATTTTCTTAAATATCAGATACAGCAGCGCCTCTGACCTCAACCCCATATAGATGCCATAATAACAAAGCGCCAGCACCCCTATAGGGACACCATGAGTGCGCCAGTGTCATCATTTCTTTTGCATTTGGCCTTGTTGCCAGCGATTTCATACGCCGCATCGCTTCTTGCAGGGCAATATCATTGCCAGGCCATGCATCAAAATCCCCCAGCGCGAAAAGGCGGTAATTATCTGCTGTCCAGCTTCCCACCCCTTTAAACGACACCAATATATCATGAACCTCTTGCCCAGACATGTGGGGCAGGGATGATAAATCCAATTCACCGCTAACAACAGCTACGGCTAGCCCATGAAGGTAATTTGCCTTTTGTGCTGATAATCCATGGGCTTGTAACGCGCCAGCATCAATCGCGGCAATGCTATCAGCTGTTACATAGCCAGCATCCTGCAGGCGCGCCCATATACTGCTTGCCGCCGCACGCGAGATTTGCTGGCCAATAATAATTTTGGCTAAGCTCTCATAAGTCTGCGGCATGCTTCTATCTTGCGGATAACCATAAGAGGCTATGGCGCGTGCAACATCTTCATCTTGCTGTGCCAGCGCATCCAAAGCATGTATCAAAGAGGGGCTTGTTGGCATGGGCTTTCTTTAAAATATGAATTGTTTTAAGCTTGTGCTTATAAGCATCAATAACATAACAATTTGCCATCAATTTATCAGTAAAGCAAACCACAAAGGAGCCTGTCACGTGGTCATTTGGGATTTACCATTACGCCTCTTTCATTGGAGCTTCATGGCATGTGTTTTTGGCGCGATCATCAGTGGCAAGATGAATGAATGGTCAGTCCATGAACGCTTTGGCCTTGCGATTATGGGGCTTGTTCTATTTCGCATAATTTGGGGCTTTATTGGCTCTGATACAGCGCGCTTTTCCAATTTTTTAACAGGGCCTAAAAAAGTCTTTTCTGCTTTTCGCGATTTACTGCAAAATACACCAACCGATAAGGCAGGCCACAGCCCAGTTGGCGGTTATGCCACAATGGCTTTGTTGTTCATTCCCTTGATGATGGCTGTGACAGGTAGCTTTTCAAGCGATTATATATTGTATGATGGTCCTTTTTATCATCTCTTGCCTCAATTCGCAGATAGGGCAGGTGACATTCATCATTTTGGTGAAAAGCTGATTTTCTTAATCATCATCCTGCATCTAGCCGCGCTTAGTTACTATCGCTTAAGGTTGCGCAAAAACTTGGTTAAACCAATGATAACAGGCAAAGGCGCCAAAGCCGCAGGTACAGGTGGTACCTTATCAAAGGCACGCACCGTCTTTGGCATAAGCCTAATGATATCAATGGTGATTGTGGCGCAACTAGCAACCCAACTACGCCCCAGCTATTTTTAAGGTACAGGCGCGCCTTTCCTAATCTTTACTTGCCTAATCTTTAAATGGCGAATGACACGCACCGCATGTTCTGCCTAGATTTTGCATGGCTTCCATCACAGCGCCGCTATCTTCATTGCTAGCGGCCACCTTCAAGGTCATCGCCGCGTCATAATTATCATTGGCAAGGGCTGTAAACTCATCCCAGCGATCCCAGATGCTCTGATTGGCGGCTGTGCGCGTTGATACATCATCAGGGCCTGTGCCTTGTGGGAAGAAATCTGGCATGGCTTGTGCCCAATTTGAAATTGCATCTGCGCTGGCAGAAATAGCCTCAAAATCACCAGCCTGAATATGACCTCTCATCATGCGCATGGCCATGCCTGTCTGTTTGAAATTTGATTGCCTTTCGGCGATCACGCTCTCATCTGCTGATGCCATTTTTGCCATTGTAATTGGTGACAACAAGATGGCTGATGATAACAGTAAAGTGGCATATATTTTCATGGAAAACTCCAAATCTGCGGCGTTAGTGACATTTCTTTTACATCTGTGATCGCATCCCAGATTATGCGGCTATCAAAAAATAACAAATATCGAGATAAAATGTAAATTTATCAAGCTTGCTTCTGAAAGAGTTGATTCAGATACAAAGCATGGGTATGACTAATCGCCATAAAGGGGCTATCGGAAAAGAACGGGAATTGAGCCATGGCAAAAAGCTTTGTATTACGCGTGATGGGAGAATCAGATATTCTCGAAGTCAAAATTGATGAGGCGCTTATGGCAGCTCATCAACCAGCTGGTCATGATGCATCATGGGAAAGAGCTGACAAAGCAAACTGGCTTGCCCATTGGCTTGATGGTGATAGAGCTGCAAGCTGGATGGCAGATGAGGCCTTAAATGCCAAGATGGAGCAAACAGCGCTCGATTTACTGCTATCTGATGATAATGTGCAGACGTTCATTGACTCAGAAGCCAATTATCTTTTGCTGTTATTGCTTCGTGAAAAATGGCCGGTTGGCTCGAAAGCTGGCTTTAAGACAAAAGCTGATAAGGTTGAAGCAAATCACACCTATCATATGATTTATTGCACACCGCAAAAGATTGAATCTCTTGATGATGCCAATATGATTGCGAGCGCTGAATCTCACGCGCTAGGTGCGCATTTGCCTCTGC
>WTHW01000110.1 GCA_011526395.1 Alphaproteobacteria bacterium | reverse complement strand
ATGAAGGCAAAGCCAAAATCCTGTATGAGGGACCTGAAGCCGGTACCATCATCCAATATTTTAAAGATGATGCGACTGCCTTTAATGCACAGAAAAAAGATAGCATTTCACAAAAAGGTGTCTTGAATAACCTGATTAGTGCGCATCTTTTGCCTGCTTTGGGCAATATTGGCATTCCGCACCATTTTATTGAAAAGGTGAACTTGAGAGAGCAGCTGGTCAAGCAGGTTGAAATTGTACCTCTTGAAATTATTGTGAGGAACGTTGCGGCAGGCTCTATTTGTAGCCGCCTTGGCCTGACAGAAGGTGACAGATTGCCAGCACCTTTGATTGAGTTTTGTATCAAAGATGATGCGTTGGGCGATCCTGTGGTGGCACGAGAGCATATCACATTGCTTGGCTATGCAGATGAAGATGAGCTTGATGAGATTGTGTATCTGACTGAGAAGATCAATGATTTTCTGACAGGGCTGTTTTTTGCCATCGGTATCAAGCTGATTGATTTCAAATTGGAATTTGGCCGTCTTGAAAGTGAAGATGGCTATGAGATTATTCTGGCAGATGAAATTAGCCCAGATAATTGCCGTCTGTGGGATGCGCAAACAAACGAGAAAATGGATAAAGATAGATTCAGACGCGATCTTGGCGGCCTTGTTGAGGCCTACAGCGAGATTGCAAGACGCCTTGGTCTTACCATCGAATTAGAAAGCTAGATTTTAGCGGGGAAATGTTATGAAAGTCACAGTTAATATATCACTCAAAGAGGGTGTGCTAGACCCACAAGGTCGCGCTGTTGAAAAATCATTATCCACTATCGGATTCACAGAGGCGAGCAATGTGCGCATTGGCAAGCAAATCACACTTGATGTCGAAGCAGAAGATGCCGCAAGAGCCCACCAAAGAGTGGCGCGTATGTGTGAGCAAATTCTAGCGAACACAGTCATCGAAGATTATGAAATTACGGTAGAAGACGAGCAATGAGAGTATCTGTCGTAATTTTCCCCGGCTCAAATTGTGACCGCGATATGATGGTGGCAGTTGAGCGTATTACAGGGCGTCGCCCCCAAATGATTTGGCATAAAGAGACAGGTCTTGATGCTTGTGATTTAGTCATTGTACCGGGTGGTTTTTCATTTGGTGATTATTTAAGATGCGGTGCGCTGGCGGCGCGCTCTCCGATTATGGAAGCCGTGCTAGACCATGCTAGCAGAGGCGGCGCTATCTTAGGTGTTTGTAACGGATTTCAAATCCTTCTTGAAACAGGTCTGTTGCCTGGCACATTGGTGAAAAATAAGGGTCTTAAATTCATTTGTCGTGAGACATTGCTTGAAGTTCAGAACACAATGGACTCGCCATTTACCTCAGGCCTTGAAGCTGGGTCTAAATTAGCGATACCTGTGGCGCATAATGAGGGTAATTATTTTGCTGATGAAGATACATTGGCAAGCCTTCGTGATAATGGCCAAATTGCCCTCACCTATACACAAGGCACTGCATTTGGGCCAAGCAACCCTAACGGCTCATCAGAGGATATTGCAGGCATTCTGTCGTCAAATGGGCGCATCATGGGCATGATGCCTCATCCTGAAAGAGCGGCTGACCCTGATATTGGCAACACAGATGGTCTGACATTTTTGACTAATGCGATAAAGATGGTGGCGGCATAAATGACTGAACAAGTAATGACATTCGAAGATGCCAGCGCAATGGGCCTCTCAGCAGATGAGTGGGCACTGATACAAGAGCGTTTAGGCCGTATTCCAAATCAATGTGAACTTGGCATTTTTTCTGCCATGTGGTCAGAGCATTGCTCTTATAAATCATCAAAAAAATGGCTGAAAACATTACCGACTGAAGGTGAGCATGTCATCCAAGGCCCCGGCGAGAATGCTGGCGTGATTGATATTGGTGATGGTAAGGCTGTTATCTTTAAAATTGAAAGCCATAACCACCCATCATTTATCGAACCATATCAGGGTGCGGCAACAGGTGTTGGCGGTATCTTGCGTGATGTATTCACAATGGGCGCTCGTCCTGTTGCGCTGTTGAATGCCTTGCGTTTTGGTGAAGCAAATCATGAAAAAACAGCACATTTGTTAAATGGTGTTGTTGCTGGCATTGGCGGATATGGCAATTGTATCGGCATTCCAACTGTGGGTGGTGAAACCAATTTCCACAAATCTTATAATGGCAATATCCTAGTGAACGCGATGGCCGTTGGCCTTGCTGATAGCGATAAGATCTTCTATTCAGCCGCCACTGGTGCTGGCAATCCTGTTATCTATGTTGGCGCGAAGACGGGCCGTGATGGTATTCATGGCGCGACGATGGCATCTGCTGAATTTTCTGAAGAAACAGAATCAAAGCGTCCAACAGTGCAAGTTGGCGACCCGTTCACAGGCAAGCTTTTGATGGAAGCCTGTTTGGAATTGATGGCGGCAAATGCTGTGCTATCTATCCAAGATATGGGGGCAGCTGGCCTTACATCCTCTTCTGTTGAGATGGCCTCTAAAGGTGGTCTTGGCATGGAGATGGATCTTGACCTTGTGCCAGTGCGTGAAGATGGCATGACAGCCTATGAGATCATGCTGTCCGAGAGCCAAGAGCGTATGTTGATGGTGATTGATCCTGCCCAAACAGAGACAGCACGCGCGATTTTTGAAAAATGGGATCTGGATTTCATGCCCATTGGCGCTGTGACTGACACAGGACGCCTTGTGCTGAAGAAAGATGGCGGTATCGCATGTGATATCCCAATTGACCCGCTTGTTGATGATGCGCCTGAATATGACAGACCGCATGATGAGATTGCCAAACTGCCAGTATTATCAGCTGACAAGGTGACAAGCGATAAGTCAGCACAAACGCTTCTTCATGACTTAATGGGCGGCGCTGATTTAGCCTCTCGCCGCTGGATTTATGAGCAATATGACAGTGATGTTATGGCAGATACCTTTGCCGCATCAGGTGGTGATGGTGCAATGGTGCGTGTTCATGGCACGCAAAAAGGCATTGCGATTAGCACAGATTGTACACCGCGTTATGTCTATGCTGATGCCTTTGAAGGTGGCAAGCAAGCAGTTGCTGAATCTTATCGCAATGTTTGTGCAACAGGTGCAAAGCCGCTTGCTGTTACAAATAACCTGAACTTTGGCAATCCAGAGCGTCCTGAAATTATGGCGCAGATTGTTGGGTCTGTGAAAGGGATGGGAGAGGCCTGCCGCGCTCTTGGCACGCCTGTGGTTTCTGGCAACGTATCGCTTTATAATGAAACAGATGGCGAAGCTATCTTCCCCTGCCCGGTTATCGGCATGGTCGGCACAATTGCAGATGTGAAAAAATCAATTGGTGCTAGCTATAATGAGGCTGGAAAATCAATTTACGTAATTGGTCAAAAAGAGGGCGAAGGCTGGTTAGGTGGCTCATTACTTGCAGAAATGTTGGGTATGGGTGAGCAATATGCACCGCCGCCTGTATCACTAGATGATGAAGCAAAGCATGGTGAATTTGTTGTATCAGCTATCAATGATGGGCTTATTTCAGCAGCACATGATATTTCAGATGGCGGCATGATTGTCGCTATGACTGAGATGGCGTTGAAGTCGAAAATGGGTGCTGAGCTGACGGTAAGCGATAGCCTTGATACGCTGTTTGGTGAAGATCAGGCACGCTATATCGTTGTTGCCAAAGATGCCAAATCCTTAGAGGCAGCGGCTGAGAAGGCACAAATTTCTTGTGTTGAAATCGGTCAGACAACATCATCTGATCAAAATGGTCATGGCACATTGAAAATTGGCGGCGATATCACCATTTCATTAGCAGAGATATTTGAAGCCAATGAAGCATTGTTGCCAAAAGTGGCAACATCTTAATCCCAGCCTATCAGGAGTAGCGATATGGCAATGCAAGCACATGAAATTGAGCGCCTTATCAAGGAAGCCTTTCCTGATGCGCTTGTGCAAATAGAAGATTTGCGCGGTGATGGTGACCACTATGGCTGTTTGGTTGAAACCTCAGCCTTTGAAGGCAAAAGCCGTGTCCAACAGCATCAAATGGTATATAAGGCGCTTGGTGGGCGTATGGGCGGCGAATTACACGCCCTAGCACTGCAAACGCGTCTTCCACAATCATAAGAGACGAAAAGAGGCAATCAACATGTCAGATAACGCTATCCATGAACAGATTCAGTCAGAAATTAACAGCCATGATGTTGTGCTATTCATGAAGGGCACACCTGTCTTCCCACAATGCGGCTTTTCAGCAGCGACCGTTGGTGTGCTGTCGCATATGGGTGTTCAGTTTAAAGGCATCAATGTGCTAGATGATGATGAAATTCGTCAAGGCATCAAGGATTTTTCAGATTGGCCAACAATCCCACAATTATATGTGAAGGGTGAATTTATTGGCGGCTGTGATATCGTGCGCGAAATGTATGAAACGGGCGAGTTGCTGGAAATGTTAAGCACACATGGTGTGAATGTTCAGCCAGCAGGCTAGTTTTCATCAAAGCCAAATGACCGCGTCATTTCAACTTTTGAAATGCGCAAATGGTACCATAAATAAAATTCTTGGCGGCCGTGATTTTTAGCAACCATATGGTCTGCGTTCCGGCCCCAAGATTCTATATCGTCTCTGCTTTCCCAATAGGATACGGTGATGCCAAGTCCATCATCTCCTCTGACAGATTCAACGCCCAAAAAGCCTTTTTGCTTTTGCGCAAGTTCGACCATCTGTTCACTCATTAAGGGATAGAGATCACCGCCCTCTTCACTTCTTTGATTTGTGAATATTGCTGCATAATAACTATCTGGCCAGTCTTTCATGATGTCCCTCATCAGTGGTTCCAAGAGAGATAGACTGCCATAAAAAAATAGCGCCTTAAAGGCGCTATTTTATGAAATCTTTTAATATCTCGATTAACGAGAGTAATATTCGACAACCAGATTTGGTTCCATCTGTACCGGATATGGCACTTCGTCAAGTGATGGGATACGTACGAAAGATACTGTCATCTTGTCGTGATCTGCTTCGATATATTCTGGAACATCGCGCTCTGTTGAAGCAACACCTTCAAGAACAGCAGGAATTGTCTTTGACTTTTCCTTAAGCTGTAGTGTGTCACCTGGCTTTAGGATAACTGAGCTGATGTTACAACGCTTGCCATTTAGCATCACGTGGCCGTGATTGATTAGCTGGCGCGCTGCGAAAACTGTTGGTGCAATCTTTGAGCGGTATAGCACGGCATCCATGCGTGTTTCCAAAATACCGATAAGATTTTGGCCTGTATCACCACGAAGACGAACAGCTTCAGCATAGTAACGCTTGAACTGCTTCTCGCCGATGTTACCGTAATAACCTTTCAGCTTTTGCTTTGCCATCAACTGAATACCAAAATCAGTTGGCTTCTTGCGACGCTGGCCATGCTGACCTGGTGCTGAATCACGGTTGTTAAGAGGTGACTTGGCACGACCCCATAGGTTTACACCTAAACGACGGTCGATTTTATGCTTAGCGCTATGGCGCTTATGATCTGACTTAGGAGCCATTTTCTTTTCCTTTGTTTTTGCCCGATAGTGCCTTATGGCCGGGAACATCACCCTTATGATGATGCACCACTTTCTCAGGAGTTGGAGCAAAATACTAAATTACAGCGATAAGTCAAGTCCTAGCGGTGGTTATCACGCATTAGCAGGCTTAAAATACCATGCCATGTCTGCAATTCTTGTTTTGTTGGCGTGGCGCGTGTGAAAAAGGCACGCATATTGCGATTTACCACTGGCGCCATCTCTTCTGTTCCAAAAAAGCCTTTGTCTTTTAGCATCGTCTCAAAACGCTGGAAAAAGAAATCACGCTCTTGGATATTGGCAAGCTCTGGCCAATCGTCTGTTGCCTGTGCCGCTTGTTGTTGCGCAAGAGCTGACATGCGCCATTCCCAAGACATCAGCAAAACAGCCTGCGCCAAATTCAAGCTTGGGTAATCTGGATTAAGGTCAGCAGAGACAATGTAATCTGCCATCACAGCTTCGTCATTATCCATGCCAGAGCGCTCTGCCCCAAACAGATAGGCAATGCGCTTTCCCTCGCTTTGAGGGCGCTCTGTAGTCATATTTGCCGCTTGGCGCGGATTGATAACTGGTTTGACAAGATCGCGCATCCGCGCTGTGGTCGCAAAGGACAGCACAACGTCAGACATAGCAGATGCCATATCATCATAGACGGTTGCTTGCTCGATGATATCTGCGCCGCCAGCTGCCATTGGCAATGCTGCTTCATTTGGCCACCCATCACGCGGTGCAACAAGGCGTAACTCGCTGATGCCACAATTTTTCATGGCACGCGCACTGGCACCAATATTCTCACCCATCTGTGGACGTAATAATATGATAACAGGCGGCTGTGTTAGCGCTGATATAGCCATCTTAGTGACGAGACGGAAGCGCTGCTTTTTCGCGGTGCAGCTTGTAACGCATACCATCTGAGAGTGCCATTACAGAGGCATCAATGATGTTGGTAGATACACCGCAAGTACGCCAGATGTGGTCACTGTCATCTTTGAATTCAATCAATACCCGTGTCACAGCGCCTGTGCCTTCATCGCCATTTTGTGGCTCAAGAATACGAACCTTATAATCTGTCAGCTCAACAGATGATAATAATGGGTAGGCCTCAATCAAGGCTTTACGCAAAGCTGTGTCAACGGCGTTCACAGGACCGTTTCCAAAGCCCACTTCATCATGTGTTTTATCCCCGACAACCACTGAGGCTGTTGCTTCAGATTCAACCACAAGCTCACCTTTGGCATTAAAACGGCGCTCGTCAGTGACGCGGAACCGGCCGATAGAGAAGAATTCAGGCAATTCACCAAGCGCTTGGCGGGCAAGCAACTCAAAGCTTGCTTCAGCAGAATCAAATGACCAGCCTTGATGCTCGCGCTCTTTGACAGTCGCGATGAGCTTATCAAGGCGGCTATCATCTGAGGCAATTTCAATGCCAACCTCAGCAAATCTGGCAAGCACATTTGATTTGCCTGTTTGATCTGAAATCAAGAACTGGCGCGCATTGCCGACAGTCTCTGGTGGCACATGTTCATAAGTGCGCGGGTCCTTTTGTGCGGCTGATGCATGCAACCCGCCCTTATGCGCAAAAGCGGCCGCACCGACATATGGGGCATGAGCATTTGGCATTCTGTTTAATCTATCATCAACTAGGCGTGATAAAGAGACTAGTTTTGGCAATTTTTCAGGCGCAATATTTGTCTGATAGCCAAGCTTTAGCATCAAATTTGGGATGAGCGTGATAAGGTCAGCATTGCCGCAACGCTCTCCTAGACCGTTGATTGTCCCTTGAATTTGACGCGCACCAGCTTTGACAGCGGCAAGTGAATTGGCAACGGCCATGCCTGTATCATTATGACAATGGATGCCTAGATTCACATCTGGCAAAAAGGCCTTTGTTTCTGAGACAATCTCAAAGATTTCATCTGGCAGAGAGCCGCCATTTGTATCACATAAGACAACCCATTTTGCGCCGCCATCATAGGCTGCTTTTACACAATTAAGGGCAAATTCTTTATTGGCTTTAAAGCCATCGAAGAAATGTTCACAATCAAACATTGGCTCACGGCCTTTAGCGGCTATGGCGGCTATGGATGATGTGATCATCTCAAGATTTTCAGCGAGTGATATTTTCAATGCTGTCTCAACATGAAAATCCCATGTTTTGCCAACAAGGCATGTGCCATCCGTCTCTGCGCCAAGAACAGCGGCAAGGCCGGGGTCATTATCCGCAGACCGACCAGCGCGACGAGTCATGCCAAAGGCGATAAATTTTGCGTTGGTTAATTTTGGCGGCGTGCCAAAGAATTCATCATCTGTTGGGTTAGCGCCCGGCCAGCCGCCCTCAACATAGTCAATACCAAAATCATCAAGCGCTTTGGCAATGACCATCTTATCAGACACAGTGAAATCAATCCCTCTGGTCTGTCCACCATCACGAAGTGTTGTATCAAATAGATAGACGCGCTCGCTAGTCATGATAAGGCCCCAAATTGAAGATAATTGCGCCGTAAATGCGCAGATACTGGCGATAACTTAAGCAAATTAGATGAAGATAGCAAATCAGATACCCTTTTTACCGCCTAGTGGCGTTCCCAGCTTGTGCCATCTGCGCCATCAAGCAAGGAAATGCCGGCGTTCGCCAATTCATCGCGAATAGCATCAGCACGCGCAAAATCACGGTTTTGCCTTGCCTCTTGCCGCTCTGTGATAAGCGCTTCGATATCAGCGTCACTGAGCCCATCAGCAGAGCATGCCCCCTTAGACCAAGAGGCTTCTGTTTCATTCAAAAGACCAAGCATCTGGCCACAAGCTTTTAGCTGTGCGGCGGCGTCTCTATCACCTTGATTAGCTGATTTTGCCAATTTATGAAGCACTGACAGCGCAAGAGGTGTATTTAAGTCATCTGATAGCGCCTCTAGGAAGTCTGCTGGCATTTCTTGTGAGGGAGCGGCATCACCTGCAGCGCGATAAAGACGGTCAAGAGCTTGTTTTGCTTCTGTGACAGCTTTATCAGAGTAATCAAGCGGCGCACGATAATGGGCATTCAATAAGGCATAGCGAACCGCCTCGCCACGATGTTTTGCCAAAGCATCACGGACAGTTGTAAAATTGCCAACTGATTTTGACATCTTCTCGCCATCCACCGTGACATAGCCATTATGCACCCAGTAGCGCGCCATATCATCTGTGCCGTGCGCACAGCAACTTTGTGCAATTTCATTCTCGTGATGCGGGAATATCAGATCTAAACCGCCTGCATGAATATCAAAGACTTCATCAAGATATTTTGCAGACATAGCCGAACATTCGATATGCCAACCCGGCCTGCCCCTGCCCCATGGGCTGTCCCAGCCTGGCGCGTTATCATCAGATGGTTTCCACAAAACAAAATCGCCAGCATCTTTTTTGTAAGGGGCCACTTCAACACGGGCGCCTGCGCGCATCATATCAAGTGTGCGCTTTGATAACTGGCCATAATTTGCCATAGAAGAGATTGAGAATAGCACATGGCCTTCAGCCTCATAGGCATGATGTTTCGCAATTAGCGTCTCAATCATGGCAATCATTTCAGCAATATGATGCGTTGCGCGCGGCTCTATATCTGGCGCGGCGACATATAAGGCGTTGGCATCTTCATGAAATCGTTCAATGGTCTCTTCACAAAGCTGGTCGATTGAAATATTGCGATCAGCGGCGCGTTGATTAATTTTATCATCGACATCCGTGATATTGCGGACATAAGTGACTTTTGGATAGTGATGGCGCAACAAGCGCACAAGCACATCGAACACCACAAGCGGGCGCGCATTTCCAACATGTATATTATCATAGACAGTTGGCCCACAGGCATAGATGCCAACCTGCCCGGCTATCACAGGTGCAAATTCCTGTTTTTCCTTATGAAGCGTGTTGAATAATTTTATGCTCATGCGCTGTCACCTGAAAGACGTGCGATGATACGCTCTCTGCCGATAAAGGGGAGTAAGCCTGCGACTTCTGGGCCGGCATCACGCCCTGTGAGCGCTAGACGCAATGGCATGAACAGACCGCGCCCTTTGGCACCTGTTGCCTCAGAGATAGCTTTCGTCCATGGTTTCCACATATCAGGGGTGATATCGCCCTCTGGTAGGTGCGTTAATGCTGCCTCGCATAAGGCTTTATCCTCAATAATGGTGTCGATATCATCATGACAAACCGCCCACCATATTTTTGCATTCGATACCACATCAAGATTACCGCGCACCGCAAGCCAAAAAGCTTCATCAGTGATGCCATCTTGCGCCAGTTGGTCTGCCACATCTGAAAATGATAGTGACTGAATGATTTTGGCATTTATCATTTGCAATTCGGCTGGGTCAAATTTTGCTGTCGCACGGCCATAATTTGCAATATCAAAACCAGATATCACATCTGCCATCGTGGCAAAGGCTGTGACAGGTTGTGAGGTGCCAATGCGTGATAATAAGCTCGCAATCGCAACGGCTTGCATGCCATTTTCGCGCAATTCGGAAATTGACAAACTGCCAAGACGCTTTGACAGCCCCTCGCCATCTGCACCTGCTAGCAAGGCTAGATGCCCCATCTGTGGCGGCTTTGCGCCTAATGCTTCAAATAATTGGATTTGCGCAGCTGAGTTAGTGACATGATCCTCACCACGCAAGATGGTGGTAATCTCATGATCAATATCATCAACCACTGAGGCCAATGTGTAGATATAGCGGCCATCTTCTCTGATGATGACAGGGTCTGAGAGAGATGACATGTGATACGCCACATCCCCTCTGACAAGGTCAGTCCATGTGACTTCCTCGTCAGCTAGGCGAAAGCGATAATGTGGCTTGCGCCCTTGTGCTTCATAAGCTTGTTTTTGCTCATCAGTTAGCTTTAGGGCGGCTCTGTCATAAACAGGTGGGCGGCCCGCATTTAATTGTGCTTTGCGTTTGAGGGTTAACTCTTCAGCTGTCTCGTAACATGGATAGGCGCGGCCTGTATCTATCAGATGTTGCAGTGCGTCATCATAGCGGGAAATCCTGTCAGATTGTCTGTCTTCACAGTCCCAATCCATCCCCATCCATTGCAGGTCTGCACGGATGCCATCTTCATAGGCTTTGGTTGAACGCTCTGTATCTGTATCATCGATACGCAACATAAATTGCCCGCCATTAGCGCGCGCATAAAGATAATTCACTAGCGCAGTGCGTAAATTGCCTACATGCAACATTCCAGTGGGGCTTGGTGCAAAACGAACTTTGGTCACGATGAACTCTCCGATGAGCGATTAGAGGTCGGCAGAAAGCCAGAGGTTAGTGGCAATCGTCTTTCACGACCAAATGCAATAGTGGTAATTTTAGGCCCCGGTGCAGATTGAAATCTTTTATATTCTGCCCTGAAAAGGAGCCGTGAGACACGCTCTACCATGTCTTTATCATAGCCTTTTGCCACGATTTCATCTGGTGATGCCATATCCTCTGTTAAGCCTTTGAGGATGGCATCTAGCACATCATAAGGTGGCAGGCTATCTGTATCTTCTTGGTCTTCGCGCAATTCAGCTGAGGGTGGGCGCGTGATAATACGCGTTGGTATGACCTCGCCCTCTGGGCCAAGTGCGCCACGTGGCACATGTTCGTTACGCCATTTTGATAAATCAAAAACAAGCGTTTTCCAGACATCCTTCAAAGGTGCAAAACCGCCGCACATATCGCCATATAAGGTCGCATATCCTGCGGCATATTCTGACTTATTACCTGTTGTTAAAATCATATTGCCGAATTTATTTGAAAGCGCCATCAGCAACAGACCACGCAAGCGGGACTGGATATTTTCTTCTGTCACGTCCGTTTGTGTGCCCTCAAATAACGGTGATATCATCTCGTCGACTGCTTGCATCCCCTTGCCGATTGCAACGCTGTCAATGCGTATACCCAAACGATTTGCCATATCATCAGCATCTACTTTGGAGATATCTGCTGTGTAGCCTGATGGCATCATAAGACATCTGACAGCCTCTGGGCCAAGCGCATCAACTGCCAATATCGCAACAAGTGCTGAATCAATGCCGCCTGATAGACCCAAAGCAACGCCCGGAAATCCGTTTTTGGTGACATAATCCTTAATGCCGAGCATTAAGGCGCGATAAATCAGGGATAATTTATCCTCAGCAGGCGCAATATGCCCTGTGAGGGTAAAAGGTGCGCTCAAAAATTGTTGGCAATGCACTAACGAGACAGACTCAACCATCACAGGAAGATAGGCCGCAAGCTGTCCTTTTACATTGA